>CAKZKR010000068.1 GCA_937124615.1 uncultured bacterium | reverse complement strand
AAAAAAAGTATACAAAACCGTTTATATCGATTCATGATATTTTCCTTTTTTAATATGTTTTTTATAAGATAATAATATAATAATACCTTATAATTTCTTAATAAAATCAAGTGGATAATTATAAAAATTTTCAAATGCGTGAGCGATTAGATGTCCTTTTACAAAAACGAATGAATCTAACCCGTACACAGGCGCAATCACTTATTCGTTCGGGTAAAGTATTTGATAAAAATGGTATTTGTCTTGATAAGCCGGGGACAAAACTACCGGAAAGTATTGAATTGAAAGTAATTCAGGATAATCGTTTTGTGAGTAGGGGTGGGATCAAACTGGAGCATGCCTTAAATTATTTCGGAATAAATGTAAAGTCCGTAATCGCCATGGACATAGGGTCTTCTACCGGAGGTTTTACCGATTGCTTATTACAATATGGTGCAGGGAAAGTCTATGCCATTGATGTTGGTTACGGGCAATTGGCTTGGTCTATAAGAAATAATCCCCGGGTTGTTGTAATGGAACGATGTAATATTCGTTATTTAGATTCTACTCAATTACCAGATAAACCCAATTTCTTTGTAGTAGATTGTTCTTTTATCTCTCTGAAATTAATATTACCCAGGGTAATGGAACTTGTAGATATACCTTCTCAGGGGGTAATATTAATCAAACCTCAATTTGAGGTAGGACGCGAACATGTAGAAAAAGGTGGTGTTGTAAAGGATATTATGATTATCAAAAAGACTATCGATGAGGTATTGTTAGAAGCAGAAAAAATTGGGTTTGAAGTTCATGGTGTTGTTCCCTCTCCTATTAAAGGACCTGCTGGCAATCAAGAATATCTTGCGTATCTTACTTTAAGCCGAGATAAAAAAATACGGGATGAAAACAAATAATGTTGGAAACTTTATATATTAAAGATTTCGCACTAATTGATGAAATCGAAATCAGTTTTACTCCCGGATTAAATATTCTATCCGGTGAAACAGGTGCTGGCAAATCAATTATTGTAGAGTCCCTGCAGGTGGCATTAGGAGAAAGGGCTTCGACAGAGCTTATACGAACAGGAGCTGAAAAATCCCGTATAGATGCTGTTTTCCGTATAGCGAATGTATCCAATTCTCTATTACGAATACTTAAGGAATATGAGATAGAAATAGATGATGACCGTATAATCCTTTCCCGGCTTATTTCATCTGATGGCAGGAGCAAAGCATGGGTCTCTGGAACCCCTGTTCCCGTAAGTGTCCTTTTAAATTTGGGGAACCAACTCGTGGATTTTCATGGGCAGCATGAACATCAGTCCGTTTTAAAATCTTCATGTCAGTTGGAGTTGTTAGATACCTTTGCGAATACGGTAGCCCTTTGTGAAGATGTCCGAGATAAATTTTTTGCAATGAAGAAAATTGAAGAAGAAATAGCTGATATTGAAGAGATGACTCAACGGCAAAACCGCGAATTAGATTTGTTGAAACATGAATTGAATGAAATAGAGCAAGTTTCTCCGTCTATTGGGGAGGATGAAACCCTCCGAAGCCAACTATCGTGTGCTGTGAACTTAGAGAATATACGGAGAAATGCAAGAGAAGTTTACGAATTACTTTCAGGTTCCGATATTAGTGTTATTGTCTTCTTACACCGTGTCCAATCGATGGTTGGAGAATTACAGAAGCATGATACAACCTTTGAGTCATTTTATAGTCGACTTGAAGAGATACAGTGCGAGTTGCAGGAACTCGCCCGGGAATGTGAGCGGTGCTGTAGTATGGTTGAAATTAGTGAAGAAGAAATTGAACGATTAAATCAACGACTTAATCAAATAAACAGGCTAAAACACAAATATGGAAATACTATCGAGGAGGTATTGGAATACGCTCAAAGAGCTCGTTCTACTCTGGATAAGGTTATCAATAGCGAGCAAAGATTAGAAAACTTAAAAAAACAAAAAGACGAACTGTACAAAGAGATAATTCAATCCGCAGAAAAATTGTCAATGCAGAGAAAAATAGCGGGTGAGACTTTATCCTCCCATGTTACACAATCGCTAAAAGATTTAGCAATGAAAGATGCTGTGTTTCGTGTGGGTATAGAAAGATGTCCTTTGTATGCCGGAGGTATTGATAAAATCGAATTTTTATTAACTCCGAATATTGGGGAACTTGAAAAACCTTTACGACAAATTGCATCGGGTGGAGAAATGTCAAGGATTATGCTCGCTCTGAAAACCGAATTGGCTCGTGCGGACCAGATCCCTACACTTATTTTTGATGAAATCGATGCCGGCGTAGGTGGAATGGTAGCCCGAAAAGTAGCAAGTAAGTTAGCAGAACTGGCCTGTCATCATCAAGTTATTGTAATTACCCATATTCCCCAGATCGCTGTATTGGGCGCCTCACATTTTCAAATATCCAAGGAAAATATTGACAATAGAACAATAACCTGTGTTAAACCGCTTAAAGGAGACGAAAGAATAAAGGAGATTGCTCGGATGCTTGACGGTTCCGTGTCTGAGATTAGTTTGAAACATGCCCATGAATTGTTAAAAGAAGTAAAACAGAAGAAAGGAGTAAAAACGGATGGATAATCTGAGAATTAAGATAGGTGTTATGGGTTCAGCAGGTGGAGAAATATCCCAAGAGTTGGTACAGAAGTGTAGAATATTAGGCGAGACAATAGCAGAATTGAATTGTGTAATATTGACAGGAGGATGTCCAGGATTACCTCATGAAGCAGTCAAGGGTTGTAAATCAAGAGGAGGATTAACTATAGGAGTTTCTCCTGCATTAAGCGAATATGAGCATGTTCATGTGTACGGTAGTCCCCTGGACCATATCGATATTATGATATATACAGGCTCTGGATTAATGGGGCGTGAAGTGATAAGTGTTCGGAGTTGCGATATTATTATTATTGTAGGAGGACGCTCAGGAACATTGGGTGAGTTTGCGATTGCCTACGATGAGGGAAGACCTATTGGAGTATTGATGGGGACAGGCGGTATTGCGGACCATATTGACGATATTCTCCCTGTTATCGAGAAGAAGACCGGCTCCAATATTGTTTTCGACCGTGACCCAAAACGGCTTGTAGAGCGTTGTGTCGAGTGGTTTAAATCTCATCCACCTATTATTATGAATAGGGAGTCCGCCTCATGAAAATTACATCCTACGGAGCTGCTGAAGAGGTTACAGGTAGTAAACACTTATTAGAGATAAATGGCAGTAAAATATTGCTGGATTGTGGCCTTTTTCAGGGAAGGCGTGTTGAAGCGGACCAAAAGAATCGTCAAAATTCTATTGATATTCAAAAAATTGACTGTATTATATTGAGCCATGCTCATATCGACCATAGTGGGTTATTACCCTTATTTGGTAAAAAAGGATTTAAAGGTCCCGTTTATGCTACCCCTGCCACCCGCGATTTGTGTTCCATTATGCTGATGGATAGTGCTCACATTCAGCAGAAAGATGCCCAATGGTTATCTAAGAAACATCTGACTTTTATCCCTCCATTATATACATCAGACGATGTCCATGAAATTATGAAGAAATTTATATCCGTTCCCTACGAAATGCGCATCCCAATAGCAGGTGATGTCTATTTAACATTTCACGACGCAGGGCATGTGTTGGGTTCTGCTATGGTGGAATTGGAATGTCGTGAAAGGGGGAAATGGCGAAAGTTCATTTTTTCGGGCGATATTGGTCGTAAAAATATGCCCATCCTTGCTGACCCATGGGAACCACCGCCCTGCGATGTTGTGATGATGGAGTCTACTTACGGTGACCGTGACCATGGGAATGTAGAACAAATGGATTTAAAATTGGAAGAAATTGTAAAAGAAGCGGTTGCCCAGGGAGGTAAAATTATTGTTCCCAGTTTTGCATTAGAACGGACCCAAGAGTTTATTTATGCACTCCATCGATTAGAAAGTCAAAATCGCATACCTGAAATCCCTGTTTTTGTAGATAGTCCCCTGACGGTGGATATTACAGAAGTATTTCGCTTGCATATGGAGTCTTTTGATGAAGATTTTAAAAAACAACTGCGTGAGGCGGGTAATCCATTTGACCTGAAACGAATACGCTATATTCGTTCCCAGACAGAATCTATGGAATTAAATAACTTAAAAGGTCCTGCTATTATTGTTTCAGCATCAGGAATGTGCGAATATGGCCGCATCCTCCATCACCTCCGAAACAATATTTCAGACCCACGCAATACAGTTCTGATTATTGGCTTTCAGGCAGAGTATACATTAGGTCGGAAGATAGTGGAAAAACAGAGGCAAGTTAAGATTTTGGGAGTGATGGTAGAATTAAAAGCCCGCGTGCGAATTATGAATGAATTCAGTGCCCATGCAGGAAGGTCTGAACTTATTAATTTCGGGGTAAAATATGCGAATACCGATACAAAAGTATTTTTAGTACACGGTGAAACAAAAGCGATGCAAGCACTCTACTCCGCCCTTGAAGAAAAAGGTGTAAAAAATCTATCTATTCTTAAGTTTCGACAGGTTGTTGAACTATAAAGGGAAAATAACGAATTAGATATTAACGATATTTGTCTTTTCCATTATAGGAAGGAATTAGAGCATCTCCACGGCTAAACCACGCATTCTTTTTACCTACGATTTCTTCTATTTCTGTAACAATACGGGGAGTTGCAGATACTTTTATATGGGGATGTACCTGAATGATGATTTCCCTATTTTGGTTGCTATCTTGATAGTGGAAGAATACATCACATTCCCCTGTATTGTTAGCAAAAATATCCAGGATTTTATCAAAATCATCTGTAGATAGTTTCGAGTTTGTCCGGATGTGAAACGCATGCGCAAAAACCATGCATTCGGTAGGAGGAACAATCATGCGAGCCACATAACCCCGCTGGGAATTTCGAAAATTAACGCGTGCCAGAATCAGCACGATATTTCCCTCATATAAAAGTTCTTTAAATTTTTCATAAGTATCAACAAAACAAGTGATTTCATATTGTTGTTCTGTGCCCTCTATTTTAATAAAAGCCATTTTCCCTTTGGCTGTATTGTGATATTTAATATCTTTGATAATCCCCCCCAAAATTACATCTTCACCTTCATTTTTTTCCTCCAATATATCTTTGGGAGTTGTCCATATTTTTAACAAATCTTTATACTCTTCAATAGGATGCCCAGAAATGTATATTCCTATTACTTCTTTTTCATAGGAAAGTTTTTCTAATAAGGGCCATTCTTCTTTTAGAATAATTGAACTATTGATTTTGGTGTTAAGATCTGTAACGGGAACTTCACCAAACAAACTGATTTGTCCGGAAGAATGCTCTTTGTGAACTCGTTGTCCCTCTGCAATTGCTAAACTGATTGTCTCAAATAAACTTTGTCGTGAGACGCGAAACGAATCCATAGCACCTGCTTTAATGAGATTTTCAAGTACCCGTTTATTAATTTGTCTTGGATTTAGCCGACAGCAGAAATCAAAAATATGTTTATACTCACCGTTCTTTCTTCGTTCGTTTACAATGGATTCACAGACACCCATCCCCAAGTTCTTTATAACGCCTAATCCAAATCGAATCGTTTTATTTTCTATAGAAAAGAAAACCTCACTTTTATTTACATCGGGTGGCAATACGGAAATTCCCATTCGTTTGCATTCATTGATGTAAAGGGAAATTTTGTTAAGGTCATCAACTTCGCTTGTTAGTAGAGCACACATATACTCCTCAGGATAATTTGTTTTTAAATAAGCCGTTTGGTAAGCCAAAAAACCATACGCAACGCTGTGTGATTTGTTAAATCCATAGTTTGCAAAGTCTTGAATATTCGAGAAAATTTGTTCGGATGTTTGTTTGTCGATACCGTTTTTTATGCAACCCTCTATGAAGGGTTTTCTCTTTGACTCCACAATCTCTGCTTTCTTTTTTGCCATGCCTTGTCGCAACATGTCGGCTTCGGGTAATGTAAATCCTGCACAATGCTGGGCTATTTGCATTATCTGTTCTTGATATATAGGGATTCCATAGGTTTCTTTTACAATGGGTTCCAACATTGGGTGCCAATAATGAATTTTATTGGGGTTAAGTTTGTTTTCAATGAATGTATCAATGTATCGCATAGGTCCCGGCCGAAAGAGAGCGACCAGAGCGGCAATTTCTTCGAAATATTGAACTTTTAACCGCACCGCCACATTCCGCATTCCTTCACTTTCTAATTGGAATACTCCCAGAGTGTCTCCATTTTGAAGCATTTTGAATGTTTTTGCATCATCAAGCGGAATATTATTTATGTCAATTTCGATACCTCTATACTTTTTGATTAATTCTATTGCATCGCGGATAACACTAAGTGTTTTCAATCCTAAAAAGTCCATTTTTAATAGACCCAGTTCTTCCACACAGTTTTTTTCTGCCTGTGTAGATATAAAATCAGAGTTTTTATCTCTAAAAGTGGCAATATAATTGACGATGGGTCTATCACATATCACGACCCCTGCAGCATGGGTTCCCAGGTTTCGGATGGTTCCTTCCAATTTTAAGGCGAGGTCCCATAATCGTTTTGTTTGAGGTTCGGACTCAATTCGTCTTTTTAAATCCGGTTCCATTTCTATTGCTATCGCAAGTTCTGTTTTATCCGGTATCATCTTAGCTATCTGGTCAACTTCACCGTAATTCATGCCCAGTACTCGTCCTACATCCCGAATAACATTTTTCGCAAGGGAGCGATGGAATGTTGCTATAAGAGCAACATTTGCTTTTCCATATTTTTGAATTGCATATTGAATAATCTCGGACCTGCGGTCGTCTGCAAAATCTATATCAATATCAGGCATTGTTACGCGTTGTGGATTTAAAAACCGTTCGAAGAATAATTGATATCGTATGGGGTCAATGTCGGTAATTCCAAGAAGATAAGCCACAAGACTTCCAGCCGCAGAGCCTCTCCCTGGTCCGACTGGAATTCCATGCGTTTTTGCATGATGAACAATATCCCACACTACCAGGAAATAGTCAACATATTTCAAATTCTCAATGATTGATAGTTCATACTCCACCCGTTCTTTGTAGCCAGAAGGGAATTTTTCTCCAAATCTATTTTTAAAACCTTCATTAATTAGTTTTCTTAAAAAAGTACTTGAGTCAGAATTATCCTCAGGAATATATTTAGGGATTAGATTCTGTTTTTCTATAATATCTCCCTTGCACATTTCTGCAACACGAAGGGTATTTTTGCATGCTTCTGGATAATCTTTAAAGATTTTATACATTTCCTCCGGACTGCGAAAATAAAATTCATTACTCCCAAATCGCCATCGTTTTTCGTCCATCAAGGTAGTCTGTGATTGGATACACAATAAGACTTCATGTGCTTCCGCATCATCCGGTCTTGTGTAGTGGGAATCTTGAGTGGCAATGAATGGAATAGAGAATTGTTTTGATAATTCAATAACTCCGGGATTGATTTTATCTTCATCTGGTAGGGAATGATACATGATTTCGAGAAAGACATGTTCTTTCCCAAAAATATCAATCAAATTTTGTAGGGTCTCTTTTGCTATATCCGGTTTGTCATGATAAATGGCTTTTGAAATTCGACTACTAATACACGCGCTACTCACTATGAGCCCTTCATGATGTTGTGATAACAATTCCATATCAATACGGGGTTTTATGTAGTAGCCCTCTTCATAGCCTGCCGAAAGCAAGCAACAAAGATTCCTATAACCGATTTCGTCCTTACAAAGTAAAAGCAAGTGGTAATAATTACGGTCGAACTCTTTTGCTTTTTTATCCGTTCTTTCTTTAGGGGCGACATATACCTCCGCGCCAATAATTGGTTTTACTTTATATTCACTATTTGAGTTTATTTTATTAATTGTCATGTAAAATGGAACGGCACTAAACATATTTCCGTGTTCGGTCAACGCTAATGCGGGCATTTGATACTTCTGGCAAAGTTTAATTAAATCCTCTATTTTTGACATTCCATCTAATATGCTATATTCCGAATGAGTATGTAAATGTACAAATTCCTTACTCATGAGAGTCTTCCTTTTCTTTTATGCAGTTTATTATATTAAGTAGTAGGTTCAAAGCGGTGTCCGATGTTTGTTGTTTTATTTCAGAACGAGTTCCATTAAAATGAAATTCTTTTACAATTTGTATATCAAAAGGTAGAACCACAACGGATATATATACCAACCCAACCGGTTTTTCTGGCGTTCCTCCTGTGGGTCCTGCTATACCTGTTATACCGACCCCGATATTACTGTGCAATCGTTTACTGACACCCAAAGCCATTTCAAGGGCTACAGTATTGCTAACGGCTCCATATTTAATTAATGAAGATTCTAAAACATCTAATAATGATTTTTTTACCTCATTACTGTATGCAACAATGCCTCCGATGAATACAGTTGAAGCCCCTGAAACATTAGTTAGTCGGTGAGCAATTAAGCCCCCTGTACAGGACTCTGCAGTAGCCAGGGATAGATGTTTCTGTATAAGTTGATTTATTATTACCTCTTCAAGGTTCATTTGTGAATTGCTCAAACTTTTAATTTCAAAATCCAAACGCAGGTTTATTAAAATAACTATTGTTTAAAATTTTGTATATATTATAAACGAAAAAGAGCAGGATTCTTTTAATGGATATTCTGGAAGAATTACAAGGGATAGTTAGCAATATACAAATCCTTTTACAACAAGATGCTAAACATAAAACAACAATTTCTGTATCTGCTGAATTTTTAAAAAAATGGAATGCTTTTAACCCAGGACGCCTTACAAAATACATGCAACAATTGATAGATATAGAAACTGAAAATATAGACGATAATCAACCAATAGGAGATAGAAATACGAAAAAGCAAATCACTAAAAAGAATATAGAGATTGGGGATAGCCCTGTACCTTCGGAGATACAACAGCAACTTGATTTAATCAGAGAGGAAGTGTGTCAATGTAAAAAGTGCCCTATATCTGAAGAAAGGACCCATACCGTTTTTGGAACAGGAAACCCACAAGCGGAATTGGTATTTGTAGGGGAGGCTCCTGGTGGAGAAGAAGACCGACAGGGATTACCTTTTGTGGGAAGAGCAGGACAGTTGTTAACAGATATTATTGTTAAAGGTATGAAAATGTGTCGTGAGGATGTTTATATTTGTAATGTTTTGAAGTGTCGTCCACCCGGGAATCGGGACCCGAATCCGAACGAAGTTATCAATTGTGAACCTTATTTGATACGACAACTAAAACTAATTAAGCCAAAAGTTATATGTGCATTAGGCAGAATTTCTGCCCAGACACTCCTCAAAACAGACGCCCCTCTTAATGAATTGAGGGGAAAATGGCATAACTATCATGGAATACCCCTGCGCGTTACATACCATCCTGCATATCTTTTAAGAAATCCTGCGGATAAAAAGAAAACATGGATTGATATTCAAGAAGTTATGAAACTGTTAAAAGGGGAAATAACCATTACCTTTGATGATGAGAAAAATTCGCTTTTTCATTAATAGGAAGAAAATAGAACTTCTTGTTATGTTAGAATATCTTTTATAATATTTAATCTATCCCACAAGCGAGGTCAATAAACAAGATGAAAATAAGTGTCTCAGGAGAAACACATGCAAAAAATAAAAAGAGCCGTAATTAGTTGTTATGATAAAAGCGATCTGGTTGATTTTGCCAAATTTCTACATGAATATAATGTAGAAATCATTGCCACTATAGGAACTAACGAACTACTGCAAGCAAATGGCATTCCATCAGTATACATTGGAGAGTATACCGGAATCCCTGAAATCCTCGGAGGAAGATTGAAAACATTGCATCCGAAAATACATGCAGGTTTACTGGCATTACGCGATAATAAACTTCATCTGGAACAAATGCAACAATATCATTTTCCGGAGATAGACCTTGTTGTTGTAAATCCTAAACCAATACCACGGATAATTGAACAGTCTGCAGGTTCTGTCGATGAATTATTTGACCAGATTGATATTGGTGGAATAACAATGATTCGGTCTGCTGCAAAAAATTTCCGATATGTAACAGTCGTTGTAGATAGGATTTACTATCCCCTGGTTATGCATGAAATGAGGGCTCATGATGGTTGTGTATCATTTGTTACCCGTTATCGCCTTGCTCAGGAGGCCTTTTTCTGTACATCTCGTTATGACCGTGCTATAGCAGAATTTTTAGATCGTAAGTCTACTCCTCCTCCGGAGGATACATCAAAATAAGAGAGTATAGTCTAATTACAAAAATATAAAAATAGCATTGAGATAAGGAAATCTTTCTATGCGGATACTGGTTTTGGGAAGTGGCGGTAGAGAACATGCGTTATGCTGGAAAATCCATCAAAGCGCGGAAATTGAACATATCTATGCGATTCCGGGGAATCCGGGTATAAAAAATTTAGAAAAGGCCACCTGTATACCTATAAATATTAAAGATTTTAGTGCAATAAAGGATTATATTAAGCAAGAAAAGATACATTTGGTAGTAGTTGGTCCTGAGGAACCTCTTGCTTTAGGGATTGCTGATTTTTTGGAAGTGGAAAAAATCCCTGTATTTGGTCCCTCTGCGAAGCCCGCACAATTAGAAGCCAGTAAATCTTTTGCAAAAGATTTGATGCAGAAAGCGAAGATTCCAACCGCAGATTACGCAGTTTTTACAGATGCCGATTCAGCAAAAGAATATGTTCGTGCTCATGGGGTACCCGTGGTTATAAAAGCGGATGGACTTGCAGGTGGAAAAGGGGTAACAGTGGCTCATGATGAAGAAACGGCCTTTATTGCTATAGAAGAAGCCATGAATAAAAAAGTATTTGGCCCGGCAGGAGAAAAAGTAGTTATAGAACAATTTCTTTCAGGAGAAGAGGCCAGTATTCTCGCTTTATCAGATGGTAAACATGTTCTCCCTCTTGCAAGTAGTCAAGACCATAAACCTGTTTATGACGACGATAAAGGACCTAATACAGGGGGTATGGGAGCCTATTCTCCGGCACCCGTTGTTACCCCTGATGTAGAACATAAAATACTAAAAAAAATTCTGAAACCTGCTATAAAAACAATGGATGAGGCTGAAAGCCCTTTCAAGGGTATTTTATATGCAGGATTGATGATAGACAATGAGCAAAATCCGTATGTAGTTGAATTTAATGTGCGCTTTGGGGACCCGGAAACTCAGGCGATACTCCCTCGCATGGAATCAGATATTGTTCCTCTTCTCTGGGCTGTAATTGAGGGAACATTGAACCGGTACTCTATTGAATATTCCCCATGTGCTTGCGTTACTGTTGTCCTCACGAGTATGGGGTATCCGGGGCCTTATGAAAAAGGTAAAAAGATTACAGGGATTGAAAATGCGGAAAAAGATCCAAATATCGTGGTATTTCACGCGGGTACTATGGAAGAAAATGGAAGTATTTTAACTAATGGAGGACGGGTTCTTAATGTTACAGGCTGGGATAAGGATCTTACATCTGCAGTTCAAAGAGTATATAATGCAGTAGAAAAAGTTCATTTTGAAGGAAAGCATTACCGAAAAGACATTGCTCAAAAAGGAATAGCGAAAATTAAAAATATGTCTAAATGAGCAAATAAAAATAAAAAATTCTATTCCAATCCAAGTTTTCTTATTCTATACTGAAGAGTTGTCCGCTTGATTCCTAATAATTCGGCTGCTCGGGTTTTATTCCAGTGAAACTTCTCCAATGCTTTTAGAATAAGTTCTTTTTCTAATCGTTCTGTATGCTCTTCTAAAGAAAAATCATCTTTTTCATAAAGTCTTCTCTGAACCTCTGTTTCCTTTTTTCGTTCTGTTTCTATGTAATTCTGGAGTTCATAAGGCATTTCGTTTATTGTAATCTGTGTACCTGTTGCCAAAACAATAGCCCGTTCCATAATGTTTTCTAACTCGCGAATATTCCCTGGCCATGGATATTGTAAGAACAATTCAATAACCTCATCATCTACTTCATAAACCTCTTTCTTTAATTCCATACTGAATTTGTTAAGAAAATGTTCAACCAGTGCAGGAATATCGTCAGGTCTTTCCTTTAAGGGAGGGACATATACGGAAAAAACATTAAGACGATAATAAAAATCTTCTCGGAATGTCCCCTGACTTATCGCCTGCCGTAAATCCCGATTTGTAGCGGCTATAATACGGACATCAACCTTAATTGTTTCTGTTCCCCCAACTCGCTCAAACTCTCCATCTTGAAGTACACGGAGCAATTTGACCTGTACTCCAGGATCTATTTCTCCTACTTCATCGAGGAATAAAGTTCCCTTGTGAGCCCGTTCGAATCTTCCTTCTCTTCTTGATGTAGCACCTGTAAAGGCCCCCTTCTCATGTCCAAACAATTCACTTTCAAGTAGTGTAGGAGCTAAAGAGGCACAGTTTAATGCAATAAAAGGCTCATCCCGTCGAGGACTTGCTTCATGTAACGCTCTCGCCACAAGTTCTTTCCCAACACCGCTGGGTCCTGTTATTAAAACGGAACTTTTTGTTGGAGCAATTCTTGCGATAATCTGGCGAAGTTGTCTTGTCTGTGCACTTTCTCCTACCAGATGTTTAACGGAAGGATGTATCCAGGTCTGTGCCCGATTGGTATTTTTAATTTGTATCTGTTTTGCCAACTTTGAAATTTTATTTTGCAAAACGGCTAACTGAAATGGTTTGGTTATGAAATCGTGGGCACCCAATCGCATGGCTTCAACAGCAATTTCTATTGTACCGTATGCTGTGATAATAATAACTTCTGTTTCAGGGGAGACGCTTTTGACATAACGCAAAACATCCATCCCTGATTTTCCGGACATGCTTAGGTCTGTGATAACAATATGGTATAAGTGTTGCGTTATTTCATCTATTGCTTCTTCTCCTGTTGACGCTACACTTACATTAAAACCCATTTCCTGAAAAGTCTGAGAAAGAAGATTCCTCATATTCTCCCGGTCATCCACTATGAGTATATGAATAACGGTTTCTTTTTCATGTGAGTTTGATGCCATATTTCCCATATACTCCTTTTTAGTTGGTGCTGAACAAATTGTATTTTCCATATTTATTCATTTCCAAAAAGTTTTTCAAGTTCTTTTTTTGCTATATTTTTTTGTTCTTCCCACGAAAAATCTATTTTTCCTTCTTTTATTTCAAATTCGTCACAAAAATTAGGTCCATCACGGTTTGCTATTTTTTCTGTATTTGGTATCATGCAATCGTTGGGTTTTCCCGGTGTATACCATCTACAATTATAGCAACAGTGCAGATATGCATTACATTTAGGACAGGTTTCTTTTACTCCGGGCTGTTTTTTTGTAATACTTTCCCAAGGATTCCCACATCTATAGCAACTTTTCACTGTAAAATCCTTAAAGTATAATTCCTATTAAAATATTATTTTTAGATATAGAGTGTCAAGTTTTTTGCCACTATTAACATCATCGTATCACTTCGTATAAACATAGTATAATATATTAAAATAAAGGTGAAAAGATGTCATCAACGGGGACACGACAGGAAAAACAATTAAAAGATGAGAATGTAGTTGAAATTCCAAGGTTATACTGTGTTTTACTCCACAATGACCACTATACAACCATGGAATTTGTTGTTTACATTTTAAGAAGTATTTTCGATAAATCCCATGATGAGGCTGTTCGTATAATGTTGAAAGTGCATCAAGAAGGTGTTGGGGTTGCCGGTGTTTATATCCGGTCTATTGCTGAATTAAAAATGGACACAGTTCATAAAGTAGCAAGAGAAAATGGTTTTCCCTTACGATGTTCTATTTGCCCCGAATAATTTGAATAATTTCTATTAAAATATTGTTAATATAGATAAATTTGTAATCGTTTATACTATAAAAAGGCTTAATAATATGCTAAGTAAAGAAATACAAAAAGCCATAGGATATGCCCTAAAAGAGGCCAGAAAAAGGCGACATGAATATTTATGTCCGGAACATTTGCTTTATGTTTTATTAGATGACCCTTATGGTAGGGAAATTTTACAAAATTGTGGATGTAACATCGAACGACTTCGTAAAAAACTCAATACTTTTTTTGATGAATATATATCAAAGGTACCTAAAAATGTAGAATTAAACCTTCAACAGACCCCTGCTTTTGACCGACTTATTCAAAGAGCCGTATATCATGTTCAGAATTCAAGCAAGTCCGAAGTAGATGCAGGTGATATACTCGCCGCATTATTTGAAGAAGAAGATTCCCACTCCGCGTATTTTCTGTACCAGGAGGGGGTTACCCGTCTGGAGATTTTGGAATATATTTCTCATGGAAATCGGTACGAACATTATGAACAGGAACCGGAGACCGGTAGAGAACGCGAAAAGGAAAAGAAAACAAGTAATTTTTTGGAAAACTTTACGGTTAACCTTGTTCAAAAAGCAAAGAAAGGAAAAATTGACCCTGTCATAGGCCGAGAAAGGGAAATTAAGAGAGCAATTCGTGTGCTTTGCAGACGCAGAAAAAATAATCCAATATTTGTTGGAGAACCCGGTGTGGGTAAAACTGCAATTGTTGAAGGATTGGCTCAATGGATAGCAGATGGTAAGGTTCCTGAGTCACTAAAAAATGTAGAATTATATATGGTAGACCTACCCGGTATGCTTGCAGGAACAAAATATCGGGGAGATTTCGAGCAGAGAATTAAATCATTAATTAGTGAAGTCCTGAAAAAGAAAAATTCAATACTTTATTTTGATGAAATTCATACTTTAGTAGGGGCAGGAAGTACAACAGAATCCAGTATTGACGCTGCTTCTATACTGAAGCCCTTTTTGGCGAATGGTGAATTACATTGCATTGGAGCAACGACTTATGAAGAATTTAAGAACCATTTTGAAAAAGATAGGGCTCTTTCAAGGCGTTTTCAGAAGATCGATGTTAATGAGCCTACTATTGAAGAGTGTATACAAATTATACGCGGATTAAAGGGACATTATGAACAACACCACAAAGTAGAATTTACCGAAGAAGCATTGTTGGCCTCAGTACACTTATCTGCAAAATATATCAATGACCGATTTTTGCCTGACAAGGCGGTGGATGTTCTTGATGAATCAGCCGCAATGGTTCGTATTGAATCTGATGAACATCCAATTATTGTTGGTGTGAAAGATATAGAGCGAACAATTGCGGACATGGCTCAAATTCCACTGCGAACCGTGAATTCTGCAGACCGAGAAAAACTCAAAAATCTTGAATCGGAATTAAAGTATGTAGTATTTGGCCAGGACGAAGCCATAGAAATGGTTGTCAAAGCAATTCGACGTTCGCGGGCCGGTTTAGGGAAACCCAACCGTCCAATAGGGTCGTTCTTATTTACTGGACCTACTGGTGTCGGCAAAACTGAAGTAGCAAGACAACTTGCTTCCATACTAGGAAATCATTTTGCGAGATATGATATGAGCGAGTATATGGAAAAACACGCAGTTGCAAGGTTGATTGGTGCACCACCGGGCTATGTTGGTTTTGAGCAAGGAGGTATTCTGGTTGATGAAATACGACGACATCCGTATACCGTTCTTCTTTTAGATGAGATAGAGAAAGCACATCCCGATTTGTTCAATATCCTCCTTCAGGTTATGGATGAAGCCACATTAACAGATAATATGGGGAAAAAAGCAGATTTTAGAAATGTGATACTCATTATGACTTCCAATGCGGGAGCGCGCGAATTGTATTCTCAATCTATCGGATTTACAATGTCCCAGAACGATGCAGAGCGGAAGAGTCTAAAAGCCATTGAGCAAACAATGTCTCCGGAATTTCGTAACCGTCTGGATGCAATTGTTTCTTTCAGTCCGTTAAATATGGAAGTAATGAAGATGATTGTTGATAAGTTTATCAATCGCATAAAGACTCAACTTATAGAAAAAGAAGTAGCGTTAGAATTAAGCCCATCTGCTCGAAAATGGCTGGCAGAAAAGGGTTATGATCCCCGTTTAGGGGCAAGGCCCTTAGCACGGCTTATCCAAAAAGAAATAGAGACGCCTTTGGCGGATGAAATATTATTTGGTAAGTTAGAGCGTGGAGGATATGTATATATCGATATCTCACCGGATGATAAGATAAATTTTAATTTTAATAGAGATGAAACTACTTTAGATAAAAAAGAAACTCTTTCAACATTGTAGGAAGTTCCGAAACCATAGTTTTAGGATTGAGTCGTAAACTGAATTCAGTATTGGTCGTGTCCCAGCAGTATTTTTTACATTGACATACTTTTGACCTTGCAGAATGAAAATCGGGAGAAAGCCAAATCTCTTCGAGTGTTTTTCCTCGTACAGATAGAGAACTTTCGATATCGCAACAAACACCTAATTTGCCATCCGGTGTAACAATGCAATCGAGAAAACCGGCATAACAGGTAAAAAAGTTCTGCTCCAGGAAACTCCTCGAAATTCCACTATAAAAACGGTCTGAAGTTGTTAGGATTTGTTCAGTTTTACATAGATTTCTTGCTTTTGTTAGTTCTTTTTCAAGTTCTTGAAGTTCTTCCTTATTAAAGAAAAATTCCTCCCATGTCTTTTCATTTTTATAACGATGTAAAAGGTTCGAATGAACAGGTGCAAATTTTATCTGAATGGCTCCCAATTTCTTTGCAAGGTGAACAAGCGAGGATATCCCTCTGAAATTGATTTTTGTAATGACCGTATTGATACTAATTCGTATTTCAGGAGCAATTCGACGGATGTTTTGTATCCCTATTAGCGTTTTCTGGTATTGTCCTTTACCACGGATTGCGTCATGAACTTCCTCATAGGCGCTGTCCAGAGAAAAAGAAATCGTTTTCAGTCCACATTCACGAAGGGATTTTGCTCTATCTATATCTATAAGTGTACCGTTTGTGCACAAATGAGTGGATATTTTATTCCTTTCTGCATGACAAATTATTTCTTCAAGATCTTTTCTAAGTAAGGGTTCTCCTCCTGATATAGAGATAATGAAAGTCCCCAATTTTTTTGCAGATTGTATTATACCTTTCCATTCTTCCGCTGATAATTCATCAGGGTTTGAATATTCCCTTAACTCATACAGTCCACACATCGTACAACGAAGATTGCAACGGTATGTAACAAAAGCAATTAGAATGGGCAGGTAAGAAGGAACCGTTCCTCGCCATCTACTCCATAAAACATTTAATATTTTTATTCCTGTATAAACGGGTGTTATCAAATTCATTTCAGAAGTATCTCATTTCATTCGTTGGATAAGACACTTGTAGACTTCTTCAAACACGGATTCTACAGATATTGATTTTAAACAAATATTATTGGTACAAAAGGAAAAACGGAAATTGTATGCATTCAAGCATGGACTACATGCAAGATTTGAATAAAGAATGTGTACCCGGTTCCCTACGGGAGAGAACAAGGTAGGAGTCTCAGGACCAAATAGAACTATAATATCTATATCCGAAGTTGTCGCAAAATGGGCAGGTCCACTATCATTTGTTACAAGGACATCACATAATGTATACAGAGTAAGCAAGTCTTCGAAATCGGTTTCGCCTGCGAGATTAATAAGATATTTTTCTCCTAATTCCTTTTCCAAAACCTTTAATGATTCCTTTTCTTCCTGGAATCCCGTTAATATAAAAGTTATATCCGGAAATTTTTCAATTAGTTTTTTTGATAAAGTTATGTAGTTTTCTATATCCCACTTCCGTACTCGTAATAAGTCATGTGTGTTGGGGGTTAAAATCACATAAGGTGTTTTCCCCCGAGTTAAGGAATCTTTCCCTAACAGTTTTATCCACTTTTCCAATCGTTCTTTGTTGGGTGTATAACAGGGGATGGTTATGTTCTCATGGGCAAATGGAATTTTTAACAAAGGTATTTCACCAGGGACCTCTTTTAATGCTTCAACCATTAGAAGGTAAACATATGCTGTATGAATATACGGGTTATAACTTACTTTGTGTGTCATTAAATCTCCCCGATAAGGGGCGTCGCTTAAAAAACCATGCATTCCAATTCGTGCTTTTGCTCCACTAAGATAGGTAATAATCGAAGAACCCCGAGAAAAGAATTCACAGTCTATGGCTGTATCAATTTTTAATTGTCTGCATTTTAAAATATACTTTATTATATCACGGATAAGCGACCATATGTTTGTCGTATCAATTTCTATAATGTTTTCCTTTGGTAAAACATCTAAAATAGGTAACACAAAACAGTTCTTGTTAAATGCACATACATATACATTCTCTTCACCCACCCACTTCTTTGCTTTTTCGATAGCGGGACAGGCCAAAACCATAGCTCCCTGCTCAATTAGTTTGATGAACAATATTTTTTTGGGTTGATGAATTGTATTTTTGGAAATATGAAAAACATTCCCTAATTTATGAAATAATGTAAGAAGAAAACATAATAAAATCCCTACCCATCGATCTAAAAATCGTATAGTTTCAGATTTCAAATACCTGCTCCTTTTGAAATAATTCTAATTCCGGTTGTACTCGGGGGATTGTACGACACATTCATGAGTTCCTATTACAGGTTTTAGCATCCCATCCTTCATTTTCAACTGAACAATCTTTCCTTTTTCATCAAATGCCGTTAAAATAAGCGTTTTATTACCTGTAACATCCAGAGGGAGATTAAAAATTCCTGTCCAGATTCCGTCGCCAGCAACCTCGTCACCATTTTGACCATCATCTTTCAAATCAGAGGAAATAGAAGTCCCAAAAATATTTGCAGATACAGTATCCACTATATTAAGAGTATCTGTGAGTTTGGCACTCAATTTAAAAGAGGTGCCTGCAATAGGATTTTTAGGTTCTACTTGAATTTCTGTAAAACCTACAGAAAAACTTTCCTTTTCTTCTTCTTTTACGGTCTCACTGGAACTGTATATGTGTACTCGAAATGGGTCTGTATCTACTTGTTTTGTTGATAATTCCAATCCTGACTGCTTCAAACAATCAAGTACTTTTGTGATTTCCTCTATAGACCCCTTTATATTCAAGGTTAGTTCAAGAGCTTCTGGTCGAATCACACAAAAGAACAAATGGAATGAAATAATGGTCAAACTTATGATGGTTCGCATGAAATCTTCCTCCATAGGAAATTAATGCGTAAAAATGTTTGTTTTTTTATTATTGTATAACATTCACCTAATCATTTATACTAATTATCCTATTTACTATATACAAAAAGTGGAGTATTTGCAAAGAGATAAAAAGGAAAGTATATGTCAGGAAGTAAGTTTTTTGTTATCCCCCTCGTTTTTGTTGCAGGGATTGTTATCATTGGTGTATATTCGTGGTTTTTTGCTCAACCTCGTTTAACAAGGGGACAAATGGAAAAAGCAGAAGAAGCCCTAAAAAAAATAGAACAGATTAAAGAAATAGCAAAAGAAGACAAATCAAAAACAAATGCTAAGGGAATAGATATGCAAAATCAAACAACCCCTGAAAATACAAATACATCAAATCTAGGAACAAATGTAGAAGAAATTCCCATTGACCAGATGCCGGAAAAAGCACCCGATACTTTTAAGGTTCGCTTTGAGTGTTCAAACGGGAACTTTACTATAGAATGTCACAAAGAGTGGGCGCCCATAGGTGTTGAACACTTTTACGAATTGTTGAAAATAAGATTCTATGACAATGCTCGCTTTTTCCGTGTAGTTCCAGGTTTTGTTATTCAATTCGGAATTGCTGGAGACCCACAGTTAAACATGAGATATGGAGAAAAAACAATAAAAGACGACCCTGTTAAAAAAAGTAATGTAAAAGGGACCGTTACTTACGCCAAGACATCGTTACCCAATTCTCGCTCGACTCAATTGTTCATAAATTTAGATGATAATACCCGCTTGGATTCAATGGGTTTTGCACCTTTTGCCCGTGTTATTGAGGGAATGGAAATCGTTGAGAAGATAAACCCAAAGCATGGTGAAGTCCCGGACCAAATGATGATAAAGTTACAAGGGAATTCTTATTTAGAGAGGATGTTTCCGGATCTGGATTATATCAAGCGGGCCTATTTTATCAAATAAATTCTTAAAAAGGTTCTATTCTTTTTCATCCGGGTATACAGGTAGGGGTATTCGGTTTACACTTTTCTTTGAAAAGATTCCTAATAAAAAACGATAGGTTCTTGGGAAATGCCTTCCGAAGAATATAGAGATTTTCCCATGCTTTGTTATTATTAACTCGGGTTTTCGATGATATAGTGCACAGACAATTTGCTTCCCCGCCTTTTCTGTAGGCATAACCAGGAATGAGGGGACAGGGTCCGGACGGTTTGTTAATTCACCATATTTATTTTTATGTCGTATCTCACTCTTAACAAATCCAGGATTAATAATTGTTACAGAAACGCCTAAATGTTTAAGGTCATAATATATACACTCTGAAAAAGCAACTACTGCGAACTTACTGCTACAATAAGGGGCGGATAAAGGAGTACATAGTCTTCCAGCAACACTTCCTACAATTCCCAATCTTCCTTTTTGTTTAATAAGGTAAGGTAAAGTTAACTCAACCGTATTTAAAACCCCAAAGAAATTTGTTTCGAACTGTCTTCGAAAATCTTCAACTTTTAATTGGAGTATATGACCTGGTACACCTATTCCTGCATTAGCCAATACAACATCCAATTGACCCCACAAATCAATGATTTTGTGTACAGCAATTTTTAACTCATCATAATTCGTTACATCAGCAACAAAATACTCTACTATACCTCCTTTTTGAACAATTGCTTTCTTGACCTTTTCTAATCGGTCTTTTCTTCGTGCAACCAACGCCACTTTGGCGCCTTCTTTTGCAAATTCATAAGCAGTTGCTTCCCCGATTCCAGAAGAGGCCCCTGTTATGAACACAACCTGTTCGGCAAACCTTCCTTTCATATCGTATTCCTTTTTGCTATCGGAGTCTTTGTAAGGGTTGTCCATTAAAACAGAGTGTATTTCCACAAATATCGGCAGATACTGTTTGTGTTTGCCCCATAAAAGATACTGTCGCTGTTATTCTATTTCCCTGCATACGCCAGTTTCCCGTTATTGTGCCTACCATAGGATGGGATGCTACGGCCTGTCCCCCCGGGTTTAAACTGACCTGTACCACTCCATAGGGAGTGGGAATACTCCATGCCGTTCCTGTAAAATCGGGTGGCCCTTGAGGCACAACCGGTGCCTGATATTGCATTTGAGGTATTTGTGGTGTTTGTACTGGCGGAGTTGAGATTGTCGGAGCAGGTGTTGTTGGTGTAGACAGACCCGAAACATTTCCACCCGTAGTTGATGGAGAAGTGGTGCCGACAAATTGATTTTTTAGTCCTGCTATAAGGGGTAATCCTAATACTATTACGAGGACAATACAAAAAATAATGAGGCCCCTTTTCATTAATTTCCTCCGATAAAAGGATTAGTTGGCTCTTTTAATTTCTCTGTCTTGGAAAAAGATCCTATCACCGATAATATCACAATCAACAGTATGTTTTTGTCCTCGAAAATCAACAGAAGCGGTAAGTTTCGCTCCATTAACACTCCATGACCCTGTTAATCGGTCTGTTCCTATCATTTGTACTGCAAGTGCAGAGAATTCAGGTGGAACTGTGGCCACGGCTTGTCCACCTGAATTAAGTGTGATTGTTACTGCTACAGGTATTTGAGGATGTTTTACGACCCATGCGGTTCCAACTAAATTGGATTCATTAAGTAGCGGAGGAGATGGAGGCGGTTTGGGGCCTGCTGGAGTAGTATCCTCTTCTGACATGGCCATTTGCATAACAATAATATTTTTTATCGTGCTTAAAAAGGGTATACCTATCACAAGAAAAATTATTAAAAAGAAAATTCCTAACATTTTTTTATTCACGATTTACTTCTCCTGATAATTGATGATTAGTGTCTTTATAGATATTTTTATTTTATTTAGATAGGTAATATTATACTCGATTAATATTATATGAAGAATATATAGAATTTGTAAAATGAAATAGATTCCTTGTGTTTTATATAATTTTTGTTAAACTTCTAACAATTGCATCATACATTATGTACAAACAATTTCGTTAATCGCTGTCTATCTATGCGGAATAAGTACCTACATAAGCCAAGCTCAAAATTGCGTGCTATATTCAGGCTAACTTTTTTATTTTTTATATTGGCTCCAATCTTGTTCTCCATTCGTTGTCTGGTCTATCCCATTTCTTTCTATTCGGAACCTACCGACCGTAAAATTCGAAGATATTTATTACACACATGGGCAAGCATATTTGTAAAGATTTCAGGAATCCAAGTTCATATTGAGGGAAAGGTCCCTCATGTCCCATGTTTTATTGTTACAAATCATATTAGTTATATAGATACGCTTTTACTCCATTATGCGACCAAATGTATTTTTGTGTCCCGTGGTGATGTGGAACATTGGCCTGTTATTGGCTTTGTGGCTAAAATGCTATATATTATTTTTATAGACCGATCCAACCGGTTGGATACAAAAAGGGTGAACGAGGAAATCAAACAGGCCCTAAAAATGGGCGATGGAGTTGCTGTTTTTGCAGAAAGTAGGATTTCATGTGGCAAGGATGTTCAGCCTTTTCGTCCTGCACTTTTGAGTGCCCCTGTGGAATGCAATATGCCTGTATACTATGCAAGTATTACCTATGAAAAGGTGGAAGGAACTCCACCAATTAGTTATTTTGTAGCATGGTGGAGACCCGAACCCTTTACCTATCATTTGTTAAGATTGTTAGGTTATCGTGGGTTTAAAGCACGGGTAGTTTTTGGAGATGAGCCTTTGTATGGAACAGACCGAAAAGATTTAGCAAATCAACTCTGGCAAAATGTCCGTAAAAATTTTATACCGATACAATAGGGAACCTAAAGGATGCCAAATAAAATTCTTGTATCAAAGGAAGAAAGTATACAAATCTCCAAAGAAATAATTAAAACAGCAGAGTTCATTTTGAAGGAGTTCGGACCAAGAGAACCCGGTTCGGAAAGTGAATATCAAACTCAAAAACATCTTGCAGAAGAATTAAAAAAATATGCACATTCTGTAGATATGGACCCTTTTATCGTGGCTCCAATGGGTTTACTTTTCTTTTTTCCGGTAACAGGTATTACTGTCTTTTTTTCATCTGCCCTTCTCAATTATCACCCTTACATCGGATTTTTAGGTTTGGTTATTTCTATGGGAATTATATGGTTTCAGTTTGGACAATATCGTCAATTGTTAGACCCTTTTCTCCCCAAAAAGGAATCATGCAATATTTACGCACGATGGACTCCATCCGGTAGGAATATAACTCAACGAATAATTCTTTGCGGACATGCAGACAGTGCCTATGAAATGCGATATAACCAATGGGGAAAACACTATATTAAGATAATGGTTCTTCTCATGATAATATGTATGCTTACTCTTCTTTTGTTTTCAATACTTTTTTCTTACGAATACTTTAAAGGTGAGGAATTATCATTCATTCCAGAAGGTATAAGAAAATTAACAATTCTGTTAGGGATTATATATGGATTGATTGCACTTTCTTTTATAAAATTTTCTCATGTAGTTCCCGGAGCCAACGATAATTTAAGTGGGAGTATTACCGCAATTGAGGTGTTCAAATGGTATTCCAAACATCCCTTAGAGATACAGAATACAGAAATTGTATGTCTAATAACCGGTAGTGAGGAAGCAGGATTACGGGGTGCTATGGCTTTTGTGCAACAGCATAAAGAAGAGATGCAGAATATTCCCACAGTAGTTGTGGCCGTTGATACTTTAGGTGATTTTGCAGAATTAGGAGTAGTTATTCGTGACTTAAATGGCCTATTACCACACCATAGAGGTGCTATATCCCTTTTATATCAAGCAGGTCTGGATTGTGGAATTACACTAAAACCCATAACAGTGTTTTTAGGGTCATCTGATGCTACCGCCTTTACGCGAGCGGGTATTCCCGCTACTGGATTGGTGGCTATGGACCCTGCTCCTGCATCTTATTATCACACCCGTTATGACACTGTAGAGGCTATGAACGAAGAAACGCTATCTACAGGATTAACCATTTTGATACAAGCAGTTAAAAATTATGACACCTTTGGACTACCAGAAAAAGGACCGATTCCAGTACTACAAAAAAGACATAGTTTAAAAAAATCTGAAGAATTGGCTGTTGGATAAGATTTTTTCTATTAGAATTGCAATTATCCCTGTAAAAGATAGATAATATACACCATGTTTTCAATAAATCTTTAATCTTTATGAGAGGGATTTTTGTTTTTAATAGAGTTTTAATATAAAACAAAACCAATGGAGTAAAATTATGAGTAGATCAATGTATACACTTGATGGTAATGAAGCGGTTGCAACAATAGCCTATCAGGTAAATGATGTTGCAGCGATTTATCCTATAACACCTTCCTCTCCTATGGGCGAATTTATGGACCAATGGGCCGCAGAAGGTAGAAAGAATATGTGGGGAAATATCCCACAAGTCGTTGAAATGCAAAGCGAGGCAGGAGCTGCTGGTGCCGTTCATGGATCTTTACAGGCAGGAGCTCTTACAACAACTTTTACTGCTTCACAGGGGCTTATGTTAATGTTACCCAATATGTATAAAATTGCAGGCGAATTAACTCCAACAGTATTTCATGTTTCTGCTCGTTCCCTTGCTATTCATGCTCTCTCTATATTTGGAGACCATTCAGATGTTATGGCTGTGCGCACAACCGGTTTTGCCTTATTGGCTTCTGCTTCTGTTCAAGAAGCAATGGATTTCGCTTTAATTGCTCAGTCTGCAACATTAAAATCTCGAATTCCTTTCTTACACTTTTTTGATGGCTTTCGCACTTCTCATGAAGTTGTAAAAATTGAAATGCTTACAGATGATGATATAAGAGCGATGATAGACGAAGAATATGTTCAGGCACATCGGGAAAGGGCTTTGAGTCCTGATAAGCCTATAATTCGAGGGACTGCACAAAATCCCGATGTTTACTTCCAGGGTAGAGAAGCCTGTAATCCCTTTTATGTAGCATGTCCTGCAATTGTGCAGGAATATATGGACCGTTTTGCAAAAATTACAGGCAGACAATATCGTCTTTTTGACTATATCGGGGCTCCCGATGCGGAACGAATTTTAGTATTGATGGGTTCGGGCTGTGAAGCTGTAACGGAGACAATCGAGTATCTTGTAAATCGTGGTGAGAAGGTTGGGGCGATAAAAGTTAGACTTTATCGTCCTTTTGATACAAAAGCCTTTGTTAAATCTATACCGTCTTCTGTCAAGAAAATAGCAGTATTAGACCGTTGTAAAGAGTCCGGTGCCCCGGGAGAGCCCCTGTATTTGGATGTGGTTAATGCTTTTAATGAGTCCTATACAGATGGTGAGATTAAAGTGATTCCTAGAATTGTGGGTGGTAGATATGGCCTTTCCTCCAAAGAATTTACCCCTGCAATGATTAAAGGTGTTCTGGATGAAATATCTAAAGAGACGCCCAAAAACCATTTTACAATTGGTATTAAAGATGATGTCTCGTATACAAATATTGATTATGACCCCAATTTTTCTACTGAAGACCCGAGCGTTGTTCGTGCAGTATTCTATGGTTTGGGTTCAGATGGTACTGTAGGAGCTAATAAAAACTCTATTAAGATTATTGGTGAAGATACACCAAACTATGCCCAGGGATACTTCGTTTACGATTCAAAGAAATCAGGATCAATGACTATTTCCCATTTGCGATTTGGTCCAAAAGAAATTCACTCCAATTACCTGATTACTCGTGCCAATTTTGTAGCCTGTCATCAATTCAGTTTTATAGAAAAGTATGATGTATTAAAACTTGCAGAAAATAATGCGATTTTCTTATTAAACAGTCCGTATGGACCTGATGATGTATGGAACTATTTACCTAAAACTACCCAAAAACGGATTATCGATAAGAATATTAAGTTCTATGTAATCGATGCTGTTAAAGTAGCTCGTGAAGCAGGTATGGGTGGAAGAATCAATACCATTATGCAAACGTGTTTCTTTGCAATTAGTGGTATTTTGCCACGCGAAGATGCTATAAATGCCATAAAAGATTCTATTAAAAAGACTTATGGAAAACGAGGGGAGGCTATTGTTCAAAAGAATTGGCAGGCCGTAGATATGACATTGGACCATCTTTATGAAGTTAAGATTCCCGACAAAGTTACCGCTTCATTTGATTTTGCTCCACCCGTTCCGGACGAAGCCCCTGACTTTGTTAAAAATGTTTTGGGTAAAATCATATCAGGAGAAGGTGATGAACTTGAAGTGAGCAAACTGCCTGTGGATGGAACCTTCCCGACAGGTACAACCAAATGGGAAAAACGAAACATTGGTCTTGAAATTCCGGTATGGGATCCTGAGGTCTGTATACAATGCGGGAAATGTGTTATGGTTTGTCCCCATGCGGTTATTCGTGCGAAAATCTATGACCCGAAATATTTGGAAAAAGCTCCTCCCACCTTCAAGTCTGCAGAACCAAAATGGAAAGAATATAAACACCTTAGGTATACACTACAAGTATCCCCTGAGGATTGCACAGGTTGTGGTTTATGCTATGAAGTTTGTATTGCGAAGAGTAAGAAAGAAGTAAAAAATCGGGGTGTTGCAATGCAGTTACAGGCACCTCTGCGTGAAACCGAACGCGAAAACTGGGCCTTCTTTGAAAATATACCGTATTTCGACAGGTCTCAAATAAATCTAAATCTTGTTAAAGACATACAATTACTCCAGCCCTTATTTGAATTTTCAGGTGCTTGTGCAGGTTGTGGTGAAACTCCGTATGTAAAACTAATCTCACAATTATTTGGAGACCGGATGTTAGTTGCCAATGCAACAGGTTGTTCCTCAATTTATGGTGGTAATTTACCCACAACTCCATGGACAACCAATGCAGAGGGTAAGGGTCCTTCGTGGTGTAATTCGTTATTTGAAGATAATGCAGAATTTGGGATGGGCATGAGGGTAGCCATCGATACACAATTGAGTTATGCCCAATATCTTTTACGGCAGTTAGAACCCCAGATAGGAACAGAGTTAGTTACAAACTTACTAAACGCAGACCAATCTACTGAAGAAGGAATCAAAAAACAAAGAGAGCGTGTAAGTTTTCTCAAACAGAAATTAAATACTCTGGATAATTCATATGCAAAAGAACTACGAACTATTGCAGATGTCCTCGTTAAGAGAAGTGTATGGGTTTTAGGTGGAGATGGTTGGGCTTATGACATCGGTTATGGTGGTCTTGACCATGTAATCGCTTCCAATCGTGATATAAATATACTGGTTATGGATACAGAAGTATATTCTAATACGGGAGGCCAGTGTTCAAAAGCAACACCTCGAGCTGCGGTTGCAAAATTTGCTGCGGGTGGAAAACCGGCACCTAAAAAAGATCTGGCCTTAATGGCCATGACCTATGGGACTTGTTATGTTGCAAAGGTTGCCATGGGAGCCAATGACGCTCAAACAATAAAAGCATTCCGTGAAGCGGAAGCCTACCCCGGACCCTCGCTGGTTATTGCTTATTGCCATTGCATCGCGCATGGCTATAACCTTATTATGGGGTTAGAGCAGCAGAAGAAGGCAGTCGCCACAGGGCATTGGCAACTTGTTCGTTTTAATCCACTCCTGTTAAACGAAGGAAAAAATCCTCTTCAATTGGATTCAAAAGGTCCATCCATGTCTCTACAGGATTATGTGTATAATGAAACGCGATATAAGATGTTATCCTTAAGCAATCCTGAAATGGCAAAAATGCTTTTACAAGAGGCTCAGAAGGATGTCCGGGTGCGTTGGAAATTGTATGAACATTTAGCCTCGATGAGTTGCGAAGAATTACAATCAGAAATGAAAAATATTCAGATAACCGTAACCGAAAGTTAGATAAAATTAAAAATACAATAAGGAGTAAGAAAATGGCAGATTTAACAACAAACTATCTCGGAATAAAACTGAAAAACCCTCTTGTTGTTTCACCTTCTCCTTTGTGTGACAACATTGATAATATAAAAAGAATGGAAGAGAGAGGAGCCTCTGCAGTCGTTCTGCATTCTTTATTTGAAGAACAAATTACTTTATTGAGCAATGAATTGGATAGCAATCTCTCATATGGAACAGAAAGTTTTGCTGAAGCAATTACCTATTTTCCAGAATTAAGCGATTTTCGGATGGGACCCGAAGCGTATTTGGATCATATCCATAAAGCGAAACAAACGGTATCCATACCTATTATAGGTAGTTTAAATGGTGTCTCTAAAGGAGGATGGGTAGAATATGCGAAGAAAATTCAAGAAGCAGGTGCTGATGCCCTTGAATTGAACATCTATTTTATTCCTACCGACCCGAACATGACAAGCGACTATGTCTCTAATATGTATGTAGAGTTGGTCAAAGAAATTCGGAAAGAGGTTACCATTCCATTAGCCGTAAAAATAGGTCCTTATTTCAGTTCATTACCCAATGTAGCCAAAAGACTTGCAGAAGCCGGTGCTAATGCTCTGGTTTTCTTTAATCGTTTTTATCAACCCGATTTCGATTTGGATAATTTGGAGGTTACACCCCATATAAACCTAAGTACATCCAACACGCTATTGCTTCGTTTACGCTGGGTTGCTATTCTTTACGGTAGAATTCCGATTGACTTTGCTATTACGGGTGGAGTTCATACTGCAGAAGATGTCGTTAAATCCATGATGGCAGGGGCAAAAGTTGCCATGATGACATCGTCTTTACTTAAATATGGCATTCCCCATTTATCAACGGTTCTTAAGAAATTAGAACAGTGGCTGAATGAACATGAGTATGATTCTGTCGAAATAATGCAGGGGAGCATGAGCCAAAAATCTGTAAATGAACCCACAGCATTTGAACGGGCGAATTATATGCATGCGCTTACACGCTATACCGCGGGTAGTTAATTGAGCGTATTAACTTTTTTATAAACATTTGTCACAGTTTTTTTAGAATATCTCTTTCAAAACATAGCAAAAATGGCTTCTCTGAACCCTGAACAAATAAAGGCTGTCTGTACCGATGAATCTGCTGTACTGGTTCTGTCAGGGGCTGGAACAGGAAAAACAAGAGTCATTGTTGAACATATCATCTGGCTTATTAATGAAAAAAAAATCTCTCCAGATCGGATTTTGGCTGTTACATTTACAAATAAATCCGCTGGAGAAATGAAGAGAAGAGTCCTTGCACGAATTGCTCAAACAGAAAAACAACCCTGGGTAGGGACTTTTCATTCTTTCGGATTGCAATTTTTGAGAAAATATGCCTCCTCTATAAACCTCAAAAGCAATTTTATCCTTATAGATGATGATGACCAAATCTCATTATTAAAAAAACTTCTGAAATCAGATCCCGTTCTGTTGGAGCAATTTACCCCCCGTGATGCTCAAGTATGGATTAGTAGATATAAACAAAAAGTGTCAGAACCCAACCATAGCGAAATTAACCCACCCAATTCCCATTTTCTTAAACTGTGGGAAATATACCACGATACTTTACAATCACAGAGTATGGTAGATTTTGATGATTTAATTTCTTTACCTGTAAAAATTTTAGAAGAACACAGTTTCATCCGCGATAGAATGCAGAATTATTTAACGGATATATTGGTCGATGAATTTCAGGATACAAACCACGCTCAGTTCCGTCTTATTCAGGCATTAAAAGGACCCGGTAACCGTATTTTTGTAGTAGGAGATGAAGATCAGTGTATTTATTCCTGGCGAGGTAGTGACCTAAATAACATCCTTAATTTCAAAGATACATTCACAAATACCAAAATATTTCGTCTGGAACAAAACTACCGCTGTACACAAAATATCTTGTTATTAGCAAACAAACTGGTTGAACACAATGAAAATCGTCTTGGAAAAAAATTGTGGACTAAAAACAATGAAGGGGAAAAAGTCCAGTTCTACTGGGCGACAACAGAAGAAAATGAAGCAGAAAGGATTGCGAACGATATCCAGGAAAATCAGTACCCATTAGAAGAGGTTGCGATTCTCTTCCGCACGAATCATCAATCCCGTCCTTTTGAAGAGGCTTTTCGGAAGAGGGGTATTCCACATATTGTCATTGGTGGTATCCGTTTCTATGCGCGAAAAGAGATAAAAGATATTGTTGCATACCTTCGGCTCCTTGCCAATGAAGAAGATGATGATGCACTTCGCCGTATAATAAATATCCCGCCGAGGAATTTAGGGCAGGTCAGTTTACAACAAATCGATGAATACGCCAAACAAAGACAGAAATCCCTATTCCAGGTATTGAGGTTTATAGAACACGATGAAACATTTCCGTTGCGGATAAGAAAAACCATAAAAGGATTTGTAGACCTTATAGATGAAATCCGACTTTTCTCAAAAGAAAAAATGATAGGCGAGACCGTTAAGCATTTGATAGAAAAAATAAATTATCTCGAATATATAAACAATATTGCAGAAAAAGAGGGTAAAGACCGAGAGAAAAGCATACAAGAATTTATAACTATATGCGAACAGAATTCAATGAAAGAAAAGACCCTCCTTGAATTTCTGCAAGAATTTTCACTACTTTCTGATATAGATACACAGCAACCGCAAAGTAATGCAGTTCATCTTTTAACCTGTCATAGTGCTAAAGGACTTGAATATGATTATGTATACTTGACAGGATTGGAAGAAGGTTTATTCCCATATCTGGACGAGGATGACCCCTATTCGGATATAGAAGAAGAACGACGGCTTTGTTATGTTGCTATGACCCGTGCAAGGAAAAAACTCGTGCTTTCAGGTTCTTCTTCAAGGTTGTACTATGGAAGAGTTATGCCCGATAGAGTTATATCTCGATTTCTGTTTGAAATAGGCATCCAAAATGTAGAAGTATATGGTATTGATAAAAAAATAGAATCCAGAACCACAACAAACAATATAGTTGAAAAAGCAACACTTACAAAAGAAGAAAAGAAACAAGAATATCGGTTGGGTACAAGAGTCCGACATGCTAAATTTGGTTATGGGGTTGTTTTGAATACAGAAGGCCGTGGCGATAAAATGAGAGTAAGAGTTCGTTTTGACTCCGGAAAAATAGCAAACTTTGTAGTTAACATGGCCCCTATGGAAATTATTGAGAGGAGAAAAAATTGAACATTGAAGAACTTAGAAAAAAAATTGATGAAATTGACCAGAAAATCATAAACCTTCTTAACGAAAGAGCCACCTGTGCTCAAGAGATAGGACGGATTAAAAGCGGTTCGCAAGCCCCGTTCTATGTACCTGAACGCGAAAAGGCGGTAATAGAAAAGTTGTTAAAGTCCAACCAAGGTCCCTTAGATGAACGGGCTATCCGCTATATTTATCGAGAGATTATGAGTGCTATTCGCTCATTAGAAAAGCCTACCAGTGTTGCTTTCTTAGGCCCTCGTGATACTTTCAGCCACATGGCCGCACTCCGCGTTTTCGGTACTTCCGCTGAATATCATCCATTACCTTCTTTTACTGATGTTTTTACAGAAGTAGAACGACGGCGTATAGATTACGGTGTTGTACCTATAGAAAGTTCTACAGGTGGCTCTGTGAGTGATACATTAGATTTATTTATTAATTCAGAATTGAAAATAATAAATGAGGTTCTTCTACAGATTTCACAAAACCTCCTTGCTAAATGTTCTCTCGACCAGATTCGTCGTGTATATTCGAAGGATAATGCCCTGCTTCAATGTCGAAACTGGCTCCGTGCAAACTTACCCGGCGTTGAATTGATTGAAGTTTCAAGCACTGCGGAAGCGGCAAAACGTGCTTCACAAGAACCCGGGACATCTGCAATTGCAAGTAAGTTAGCTGCTCAGACATATAATCTCGAAATCATAGCAGAACGCATTGAAGACATTCCTCATAACTATACTCGTTTTGTAGTTTTGGGACATCAAATTGTAGAACCCACAGGTGATGATAAAACATCTTTGCTTTTGTCTGCCAAAGATAAACCCGGTGCTTTATATAACTTGTTGATGCCTTTTGCGGAGTCCAATATCAATTTGACTCGTATCGAATCGCGTCCCTCCCGACAAAAACCTTGGGAATATGTATTCTTCATAGATTTTCTGGGACATATCAAAGATGAAAAAGTTCAACAAGTTATTGAAGATGTTAGCGACAGAGCGAGAAACTTAAAAATTTTAGGTTCGTTTCCCCGTGCAACTATAGAATTAGAAACCTAATCATTTTATCTTTTCCATATAGGGGAGAGGGTCTTTTTGTCCAATATCTTCAAATGCTTTTAATCGTTCAATACAGGTAGGGCAATTTCCACAAGCCTTTTCTTCTCCACGGTAGCAACTCCATGTATGACCATAATCAACACCTAATTGATAACCCAATTCCAGTATTTCTTTTTTTAACATATTTAAAAAGGGAGCATGCACAGTAATACGATGTTTTCGATTTAATGAAAAAACCTGGTTCATTCTTGCTACAAAAGATTCTGTGCAGTCCCAGTAACCATATTCATCCTGAGCCTGAGCAGAATAGAACACATCAGAAATTTCCAGTGATTCAGCCCATGCAGAAGCTAATGATAGAAAAATCATATTGCGATTTGGTACATAAGTGGGCGGTTGAATCCGTTCCGCTATGGGTATAGTGTCTAGGTGTGGTATGTCTTTACTGCCTTTTATAAGTACCGAGCCCTCTCTTAAAAGAGGAGCTATACCTGATAAATCAACAATATAATGATGTTTCATTCCTAATAAATCCATTTGCCATTTAGCATATTCAATCTCACGAGAATGTTTCTGACCATATAGAAATGTAATTCCGTATACTTTTTTGTATGGCTTCTTCTTTACAAGATAGTGTAAAAGTGTTGTTGAATCAAGACCTCCACTGATTAGCAAAACACAATTTAAATTTTCACCCATATAAGTTTCTCCAAATACTTAAAAATTTTTTGTAAAAATGTTGAAATACACAATTTTATATGATAGTATATTTTATATACAATATATTGTGGTTAAATGAAAATTGTAACCTATAAATAGTATACAAAATATAGGGTAATTAAAAATGAGCCAATTTCTTATCGTATATGCTCCTGCAAACATAAAAGATATCAAAGTTTTCACTCCAAAACGATCCCTCGCAGTTATGGCTCAGATTTTACAAGATAACAATGTTAATACTACGATTTATGATTTTGGCTTTCCCGAAGCAATCCAATACTATTCTGATGATACAAAAAATAGTCAACTAAACAAAAATGATGTGAAAGAGAATAAAATAGGAGTCTGGTTATCAAGGATATTGGGGAATAAAAAACAAAATAAAAATATTAAAAATTCATATCTTCGCTGGATATATAAAAATATTAAAATATCTTCACAAACAGTTTGTGTGCTGTTCTGGATAGAAAGCAGGGAGGACTTAATCGTTTCCCGTATCCTTGCTAATGAGATAAGGGGGGAAAAATCAGGAGATAAAATTTACATTGTCGGAGTAGGACCTTATTTTAATCATACAGGTCCGTATGCTATCACAAGTATTCCTGAATTTGACGGTATTTTGATACATCATGCTGAACTTTCTGTTTTACCTTTATGGAAACATATTACTGTAGGCAAGCCCTTATCTTTTGTGCCCAATTATGTATGTGTTGAGGGGGGTGAAATTCGAGTAGGTCCTGTAAATCGTTTGTTGACTCTTGATGATTTACCGATTCCTTCCTATGATAATTATGAATCCCTGCAAAAGGGTGGAAAATTAAATATATTTACATTAGAACAAGTGCGAGATGGGAAGGTGGGTTACTCGGAACCTTACACACTAAAACACTATATAAATTCCACCACAGAAAGAATAGTAGAAGAGATTGGTAAACTTCTTGATAGGTTCAAAACATGGACATTCCATATCGAAGGTGAAATGGTTAATTCTTCTGATGTGCAATCACTTTCGCTGGCTTTATTAAAGTCTTCCCACTTTATTACCTATTCTCGTAATTTCCATTGTTTAAATGTGCAGGGTGATTGGATTCATAGTTTACATCTATCGGGCTGTAGGGCTGTTTCTGTGAATGTCCCAACAGGGAGTCAACGATTGCTATCGAAATATTATGGAATTATGCGGACAATAAGTTCGTTAGAAACCGCACTATCTGCATTTATTTCTTCTCATATCTACACGACAATTCAATGTGCTTATCCTTGCCCGGAAGAAGACCGACATACCTTTGACGAAACGCTTCGATTTATCAGACGAATTAAACCCGATAGTGTAAAGGTTTCTCCTGTCTATCTCTGGCCGGACTCAATGTGGTGGGAGAACATGGAATCCTTTAATTTCAATATAAATTCTGAAGAATATATAAGATGGCTTGCAGGTGAGCAAGATACAGCAAAATATTTGAAATGGAAGTCTCTGGATACATCGACAATGTTGAATGAAATTATGAAGTTAGAGATAACACAGCAAAATGATGCTTTAATGGGTATCGTTCTTCAGGTTCTTCAAATATCAAAGGAGCAAAAATTCTTCAGAAATTTCTTTGAAAGAATAGTTTTGGAAGGTGATGCTGATAGTTTACAAGGTATGGTCTCACAGTTTAATAGTCAATTGAAGAAGAGAATCTATGAAGAAGAGTGGAATGTCAGAAAATATGATTTCAAGGCTGTCGCAAATTAATCCTTGAATAGTAGTTGGATTTAGAAAGGATAATTTTGTATGTCTATAACAGTAGTTGGTTCCGTAGCATTGGATTCTGTCGAAACTCCTTATGGGAAATGTGAATTGGAATTAGGTGGTGCGGCAACATACTTTTCTATCTCTGCCTCATTTTTTACACATGTAAACATGATTGGTATTATTGGCTCCGACTTTCCTGATGAATATATTCAAATACTAAAATCACGCAATATTAATATTGATGGATTAAAACAAGAACCGGGAAAAACTTTTCGTTGGTCAGGACGATACCATAAGGATATTAATCAAAGAGATACATTAGACACACAACTGAATGTGTTTGAGACTTTTAAACCCACCATATCAAAAGAAATATCACAAGTCCCTTATTTATTTCTCGGGAATATTCATCCCTCACTACAATTAGATGTGTTACACCAGGCATTCCCGCGTTTTACAGGAATGGATACAATGAACCTTTGGATCGAAACGACTCCGGACGATTTGCAAGAGGTCCTCTCCCGGGTGGATATTCTTTTTATTAACGATTCCGAAGCAAGACAACTCTCTGGAGAAGAAAATCTAAAAAAAGCCAGTCGGGAAATCCTTGCATTGGGTCCCGATATTCTTGTTATTAAAAAGGGGGAACATGGTTGCATCTTGTTTTTTGAAGATGAAGAAAGTTTCATGTTGCCAGCATATCTATTAGAAAATGTTGTAGACCCAACAGGGGCTGGAGATAGTTTTGCGGGTGGTTTTATGGGCTACATCGCATATATGAATAGCACAGAGCCTGAAGTTTTACGACAGGCAACCATTATTGGAACAGTTATTGCCTCTTTTACATGCGAGTCCTTTGGACCCCGCCGACTTCTATCCCTTACCGGAGAAGAAATCAAAAATCGCTGTTACGAATTTGCCCAACAGATACGATTACAAAACCTTCCCCAGTTTCCATTTTAAGTCCCTTTTTGTATAGACCATAAATACCAAAAGGCAATGTTAGATTCTATTATAAAACCGTTTCCAACTTAAATTAGATATTAATTTGTTTTAGAACATCCTCAAGTAATTTGCGTATTTCGTTCATCCGTTTCACAGTGTCCGCTTCGACACGCATAACCAATTTCGGTGATGTATTTGATGCACGAAGAAGACCCCAGCCATCTGGAAACTCAATTCGTGCCCCATCAATTGTTATAACTTCATACCCTTTTTCCTGAAAATGCTTTGTGGCTTTGGCTATAACTTCAAATTTTTTCTCATCTGAACAAGGGAATTCCAGTTCAGGAGTGGAATATCTTTTAGGAATCGTATCCAGTAATGCACTTAACGGTTTATTCACATTTGTAATTAATTCCAAGAGTCTGCATGCAGAATAGATTGCATCATCAAAACCATACCACCGATGTTTGAAAAAGATATGTCCACTCATTTCACCGGCTACTTGGGCCTTTAACTTTATCATGGCAGACTTGATATGAGAATGGCCTGTTCGCCACATGACCGCATTTCCACCGGCCTTTTTTATTTCCTCATACATACTCCTTGAACATTTAACTTCCCCTAATATTGTAGCCCCGGGTTTATCTTTCAGAATATCCCGGGCGAACAGAACCAATAACTGGTCACCCCAAAGCATTCTACCTTTATCATCACAACCTCCGAGCCGGTCCACATCCCCATCAAATGCGATTCCAACATCTGCACGGTTCTTCTTTACCGCTTTAATTAGTTCTTTCATGTTAGATTCTTTTGTCGGGTCCGGATGATGATTGGGAAAATTCCCATCTACATCACAATACAAGGGAATGACTTCACAACCCAATTTTTCGAATAAAGGAACCGCAACTACACCACCAACACCGTTTCCCGCATCTACAACCACCTTTAACTTGCGTTTTAGTTTTATATCGTTTAATATCCGTTTTTCATATTTTGGTACAATGTTCTTTTTAGTTATGACTATATCTTTTTTGCGAATGGGGAAACACCCTGCCTCTACATATTTGCGAAACTCTTGAATTTGCTCTCCATAAATTGTCGTTTTTCCAACCCCTACTTTCAGTCCATTATATTCCCCAGGATTATGACTCGCAGTGATCATCAACCCTCCATCTACTTCCAGAGTATTCATGGCAAAATATGTTAATGGTGTTGGTACTTCTCCAATATCGATAACATTCATTCCCGCCTCAGTAATCCCATCTATCAGAGCACGACTAAAACTTTTACTACTTACCCTGCCGTCTCTACCGACAACAACAAGATTGTGGTGAATTGCTCGTTTTGCCTTCATATAAGCGACATACGCTTTCCCTAAAAGTTCCATTATATCTTCAGTTAAATCTTTGCCGGCAATTCCACGCAAATCATATTCACGGAAAATATTGGGATTTACATTCATAAAGAACTCCTTTCTTCTTTTATGGCTATATTGTAAATAAATTGTTTAATCGTATAAAAATAGATGAATGTTAGTTTTCTTTTTCTGTCCATCTTTTTACAAATTTCGATATAATTTCCATTGTTTTTCTGATATTTTGTTCATCAATATTTAATGTTGTATCGTCAATTTGATTGCAATACATCGGTTTCTTTCCCTTATCCAGCCCCATGATTGTAAAACCGTTATACCCATGAGATAATATGATATATGATGAAGTCGGAATGGGCAAAAAGTCTACTTTTTGTATCTCTGAAGAGAAATTATTTTCGTCTATGAACTTTATAATTTCTTTTTCTACACGAAAAACAAAGGCCATGTTTTCCTTTGTAATTATATGTAGGTCTCCAGAACCTACTCCTTCCACATTGATAAACAAGGTATCTTCTTTAGGCAATTTATTTTTCTTCAAAAAATAACGCAAGCCGGCCATCCAGCATTGATGGGCACCCGTGAAAACAAAATGGATTTCAATATTCTTCAAAGGGTTTTTAGAAAAATATTCTGCCAGTCCTAATATGCAGGCTACGCCCGATGCATTAAAATTGGCTCCTCTGGTATCCTCCTCATTCATAGTTGCAATAAAAGTTACTAAACTTATGGTTCCTAAAACAATTCCTGTTAACAATCGACAGGATATGGACATATGATCCTCCCACGGAACAAGGTCTAAAAATCCATCACGAAAACTAATTCCTAAAACCACCAACATGCAAATGACTATAATGTGATGTATTACAGGGAGAAGCCCTATAATCTCCTTAGAATAGAGAAGATGGGATATTCCACAGTCATAATTTGCATGAAGTACAATTCGATATTTGGGTTCATCAAATACTTCTTGATTTCGTATAACAGTGTGGATATTTTGTGACTGATATTCTGGAATGAACAGTGTAAGGCTAAAATAACCTGAAATTTCAAGTAAATAAAGTAATAACACAACTAATCCATATACAAACCCGGCAAAGGGGAAAAACACAGATAGCAATATTACAAAAAGAAACTCAACCCAATAAAGTATGAGTGTTTGAAATGTTTCCCGAGAACAATTAAATGCTTCTACAATAGGTTGAAGCCCCATGTTCAGCAGGCGATTTCTTATGTATTCCGAGCATAAAAGTTCCCCTTCAGTTCCATACCGTCTTGTAATATTTGCACCTGCTAAATAATTAATATCATCACTTATTTTTGTAATTGTATCCATACCTAATTTTTATTTTTCTGTAATTCTAAATATAATTAAGAAAACTGTTTTATCACACTATTTTAATAATAACAAAAATATATCGTTTTTATTCAGAAAGGGCAATATGCGAGCGGTTGTTCAGAGAGTGTTGAATGCGAATGTAACAGTTAATAACCAGATAGTAGGTAAAATCGGACATGGGTTACTTGTGTTATTAGGTGTAGATGAACAGGATACCGAATCTGATATTCAATATACTGCAGATAAAATTATCGGTTTACGAATATTCAACGATGAAGAGGGGAAATTTAATCTATCTTTGGAGGATGTGAAAGGAGAGATGTTAGTTGTGTCTCAGTTTACCCTTCATGGAGATTGTCGTCGTGGACGCCGTCCATCATTTAGTACCTCTGCCCGACCTGAGAAAGCAGAGCCCTACTATGAAAAATTTGTAGAACTTGTCCGATCTAAAGGTATTCATGTGGAAACAGGTATATTTTCAGCACATATGTTGGTTTCCCTGGTGAACGATGGACCTGTAACCATATTAGTAGATTCTAAAAAGGTATTCTAATGCGTATTCTTATAGCAGGAACCGGGAAATTAGGAGTCTGTGTTGCAGAACCATTACTAACAACTTCACATAAAATTGTAGGCATCCTTCAAAATGGTAGGCAAACAAAAGGGTTCCAGCGATTTCTCAACCAATTATTTTTAGGTTTCTTAGGTGGCAAGGATAGCATACTTCGCTTTGCACGAAAAATGCATATTCCTGTTTTCTGGATTGATAAAATGAATGAAGAGGAATTAAAGCCAATAAAAGAATTAGCACCTGACCTTATTATTACGGCGGGTTTTGGTATTATTTTCAAGAAAAGTATTCTTTCTTTACCCAAAATAGGTTGTATGAATGTCCACTCCTCGTTATTGCCCCGCCATCGTGGACCCAATCCTTTTTATGCTGTGATACGGCAGGGTGAAACCCAATCCGGAGTTACCTTCCACATTATGGATGAAGGAATTGATACCGGACCCATAATTGCTCAACAATCTTTTCCCATACTCGATACAGATACCGCTTACACGGTATATTGCAGGGCTTCAGAATTAGCAAAGACAATGGTTGTGGATGTTATCAACCAGATTGAAAAAGAAGGATTTTTGGGTAAAACACAAGACCCTCAACTCGCCACATATGACCCGAAACCTACTATAAACGATGCGATCATCCACTGGGATGTCCCCGCTATTGAGATTGACCGACAGGTTCGCGCCCTATCACAGACCCTCTTGACCCGATTTGTCTATAAGGGAAGGAATGTATTTGTAACCCGTGTTAAGGTTAATGATAAGGAAGTATCGGCTAAACCTGGGACTGTTCTCCATCCTCGTTTCCCGGCTGAAATTGCTACAGCCAAAGGCTCTATTTCTTTACTTTCAGCTTTTACCCTTTCTCCAATTATGTGGTTATGGCCCAGAAAAGGAACACTTTTTATGGGTGAAGTTATATGTTCGGATATAGATGAGTCAAACCTATCACAACAATAGGGATATACTAAATGAACGGTATAATTATCCGCGAATATCAAGATGAAGACAGAGAAGAATGGCTGCGAGTCCATGCTATTATTATGAGTACATCGCATGCATGGAACTTTGTAATCCAGGAACGACCTATGTATGAAGGATATCAAAGCACGAAATTAGTTGCTGTCTGCGATGGTAATATTGTGGGTTTAACAGATGTGCAGTATGAAAACGAACCGGGGGCTCTATGCTGGAATAAGGACAGTCTTGGCGGTTATGTTCTTGAGTTCGGAAGACTACCAGAATACAGCGGTAGAAATATCGGCAAATGTCTTATCGACGCTACTGTAGAAGACGCCTTAAAAAAAGGGTTTCACCGGCTTGAATACTGGAGTCAGGATCGAAACGCTCAACGATTTTACCGCCGATTGGGCCTGAAAGAAATCGGCAGATATTACCGCTTTTATATGAAACCTCCCAGAGACCTTGCGGATTCTTTTGCTCAAAAAGGAATTGCGTTGGATTATCTATATGCGGGATGCTTACCTGAAGAATGGCCTAATGTCCAGCAAGAATTTGAGATTATTGCCAAACATCCACAAGAACCCCATTTGTGTGTTGGGTTTGAAATTCGGTTTTAAAAAGTAAGATATATATAAATTAGACATAAAAGTTAGTTTTTCCAGTAAGAATAAGGAGATAAAAATGTATCTGTTGAAATATAAAATGACAATATTTCTAATGACTGTGTTTGCTTATTCCAATGTGCTTGGAGAAGAACTGAAACTATGGGCCGGTTCTGCAACAACCGATATTACTCCCGAGGTTGGCATGGAAATACCGGGGGGATTTAAGAAAAACATTTCGGACGGTGTCCATGACCCTTTAGAGGTTAATGCCCTTGTTTTTAAATTAGGTGAAAATGTGTTAGCCCTCCTTTCTGTTGATGCGTTAGCCCTTCCTTATGATATTTTACAAACGGCCCGTAATAAGTTGGGAAACCAAACCATTCTAAATCCACAAAATATCGTTGTTTCCGCTTCTCATACGCATTGTGGCGGACCTATTTGCAGTGTATTTTCATCCGAACGAAACCCTTCATACTGTGCACTTGTTGTAGATAAAATCGTAGAAGCAATTCGGATGGCTTGTGAAAACTTAAAGGAAGCGAAAATATCCATAACCTTAGGAGAATTAAATGGAGTTGCATTTAATCGTAGATTTTATATGAAAAATGGAAAGGTTGTAACACATCCGGGGAAGGGAAATCCCGATATAATTCATCCTGCGGGTCCTGAAGATAACCAGATAATATCTATGTTTGTAGTAGATGAAACAGGCAAGCCTATTTCTATTCTTGTAAATTACACGCTTCATGCAACTGTTTTGGGGGGGAGAAAATTCTCCGCAGATTATATCCACTACTTACGAGCTTTTCTGAGAAAACAGTGGGATGCACCCATACCGATTGTTTTTATGAACGGTGCTTGTGGAGATGTAACGCAAGTTGACAATAGAAACCCTAATGAATCAGAGTTTGGTGAAGTTTGGGCTAAACGGATTGGTGAGTTACTCGGCACAGAAGTATATAGCCAGTTTTTATGGGCTAATTTTTTTGTTCCACAAACCCTTACTATGAAAACTCAAGTCTTGGACATCAATTTCAGGGATTTCAGTAGTTATAGAATTACTGCAGAAATAGGACTGGGTTCAGGTGGAGAAGATATTTATTCTCGTGAAATTGAATTATTAGACGAAATGAAAAAAAAGATGAAAACATTGAAGGTAGAAATCTGTGCAGTTCGAATAGGGGATTTAGCCATAATTAGCAATCCGACAGAAATGTTTTGTCGGTTAGGCATAGATATAAAAAAATCTTCTCCTGCAAAATTTACGGTAATATCAGAACTTACCAACGGTTATACCGGCTACTGTCCTACGCCGGAAGCCTTTAGTGAAGGAGGCTATGAAATTCGGACCGCCCGCAGTAGTTGTATGGAACCAGAGGCAGGGATAAAAATTGTTCAGGTTTCCCGTAGCCTGTTGGCACAATTATTTAGCGAGAGCCAATAACTATGAAATTGTGATTAAAGAAGGGTCATATTCTGAAGGAGCTTTGAATCCCAATAAATTGCAAAGTGTGCTTGCTACATTGCTCAATCCCGGATTCGGCACATTGCTCAAACGAAAAGAATTTTTTTGTGAAAAGTCTTTAATTATAAATGGGACAGGATTTAATGTGTGTGCAACATGCGGTTCGCGTTTCCCCTTCTTCTCAGTAAAAAGCAAATCCGCATTTCCATGGTCTGCTGTAATGACAAGGACCCCATCTACTGCCTTAACTGCGTTATAAATTCTTGTTAAGCAAAGGTCTACCGTTTCCACTGCAATACGCACTGCAGGGGCTACTCCGGTATGACCTACCATATCACCATTTGCAAAGTTTAATCGTATGAACTTATAATTTCCTTTTCTTATTTGTTCCAAAACCGCATCCGTAATTTCTCCCGCCTTCATCCAGGGCCTTTGCTGGAATGGAACCCGATCCGATGTTATTTCCTCGAATAGTTCCAAATTCGGGTCAACATATCCCGACTTGTTACCATTCCAGAAATAAGTTACATGGCCAAATTTCTGTGTTTCTGAAATTGCATAACTTTTGACGCCAGTAACGCATAAAAATTCACTCACTGTTCCTTCAATTTGTGGAGGTTCTACCAGAAAATTCTTCGGAATGAACTTATCCCCATCATATTGCATCATCCCCGCATAAAATACTTTAGGTCGGCGTTTGCGGTCAAAGTAAGGAAAGTCATCTTCTTCAAAAGCACGCGAAAGTTCTATTGCACGGTCACCCCTGAAATTAAAGAATACCACCGCATCATTGTCCTCAATGGTTCCTATAGGTTTCCCATTCTCAACAATTACAAATTCACCTAAAAATTGGTCATTTATAATTGGGTCTTGATAATAGAATTCTACTGCTTCTTTTGCAGATGAAAAGGTTTTCCCTTCACCCAGAACATGGGCTTTCCAGCCCCGTTCTACAATCCGCCAATCTGCTTCGTATCGGTCCATCGTTACCAACATTCTACCGCCGCCCGATGCGATGTGATAATCCAGCCCATTCTGATTACACTCGGCCAATACCTGCTCTAACTGATCTATATAAATCAACGCACTTCGTTCCGCAACATCTCTGCCGTCCGTTAATACATGAACACGCACCTTTGGAACTCGTTTTTCAGCACAGTGACGAATAATCGATAACAACTGTTGAATGTGACTGTGAACATTCCCATCTGAGAGCAACCCTATAAAGTGCAATGTTCCCCCGCTACAAACACGGTCCATGATACTTTGCCATGCCATGCCCTTGTAAATCTTGCCTGATGATATCGCCTCATTTACAAGCCGTGCCCCCTGAGCAAAAACACGACCCGCTCCTAGTGCATTATGTCCCACTTCTGAATTCCCCATATCTTCATCACTTGGTTGACCCACTGCTGTGCCATGGGCCTTCAATTGAGCGAACAGAGGTTCCTGAAATAGTTCATCCAGCATGGGTGTATGGGCCAGATAGACACCATCACTCTCATCTCGCTTCCCAATGCCAATTCCATCCATAATCACTAAAACTAAAGGACCTGAATAAGAATTAAAGTTTTCCAATTTCTCAAGAGGTCGAATTTGCATAAAAAATCCTTTTTCTCATTGAAACATTATTAGAATTAAAAAAAGTCCCGAATCAAGAATCAAAAAGAATCTGATAATTATAAGATATACCAGTAGAAAAAATTAACTAACTTCTACCCCTACTTTCGCCAATGCTTTGCGAAGGTCATCCGGTGTAAACGGTTTTTGCAATAAAATCGCAGCACCTAGCTCCAGCACACGATTGGCTACCTCACCTTGATAATATCCTGTCATTGCTATTATATGGATATGGGAAGTATCCGAGTTCGATTTAATCCTCCGTGTAACCTCAAAACCGTCTAACCCTGGTAATCGTAAATCTAAAAATATAATATCCGGCTGAAAGGTCGCAACCATTTGTCCTGCATCAAATCCATCCATCGCCATTTCAATCTGGAATGGTGTTTCAGCCCTTTCCAGAAATCTGCGAATAACGGAAATTACGGCCTTTTCATCATCGACTACGAGTATTTTTATTCCAGCATTTCCTAAATCCTCATGGATAGGCATATTATTCTCACGCAAAAAACGAAGCAAGTCGTCACGGCGGATTCGACGATGTCCACCCGGTGTCTTAAACACCCGTATCTTACCTGCTTCTGCCCACTTCCGAATTGTATCTGCCGTTACATGACAATACTTGGCTACATCTGATGTGCTGTATGAAAGTTTTGATTCCATATTGATCCTTATCCTTTGTTTTGATTGAATTTATTGAAAATTTTATAAATTATACTTAGATGGGATTGATTTTTTCAACTTTTAAATATTCTGTCAAAAACTATTTTTAATTGATATTTTGATAATTCATTATATTATAGGTTGATAGTTTTTTAAAGTAGTATTTATAGGATGGAGCTGGAACGGGGAATTGAACCCCGGACCTGGTCATTACGAGTGACCCGCTCTACCGACTGAGCTATTCCAGCTTAGCAGGGATTTCTTTGTTATATTATATAACGAAGAATAATCGCAGTTTCAAGAGCAGAGGTGGGTTATACTACATTTGTTCTTTCGTTATAGTCTTAGAATAAAAATGGTGCCAAGGGGCGGAATCGAACCGCCGACACGCGGATTTTCAGTCCGCTGCTCTACCAACTGAGCTACCTCGGCAACCACCCTTAATTATATCATTAGAAAAAAATAATTTCAAATTTGCCCCCAGTAATTTTTCTTATGCAGTTAATTTTTCCCACAACAAAGAGCACAAAGGAATATTGAGAGTAAGAGAGAGAGTCGCAAATATCTTTTTGCTAATGTTTTATACAGCATGCGCACTAACCTTTGTATTTTTTCTCTGATATTTTGGAAGAAAGGAAAAAATTTTTTTATGATTTTGCTATCGAATTTAGAATAAAAAAATTTTTATTTAAATCTTATTAATTTGGTTTTTTGTCTGTTCGAAACAAAGTGGCGTTATCATTAATATTTAATTTGTTATATTTGTCTTATAATAAAAACCTTATCTTAATTTATTTGAATCCCTTTAATTAAAACATTTCTTTAAATTTGCCTTAAAGATAGATGAAATTTTTATAAATCGATATCAAAAATATTTTAAGTTTCTAAGTAAGATATTAGTGTTTTATTAGTGCCCCAACAAAATAAAAATAGCGTTTTGTTTTTATCTGGATAGGATGTGATGTTAAGATGTTAATAAGTTCTATGTATTTTTGTTACACTTTTCTTATAGTGTTATAAATTCTCTTCTCTTTGTTATCCAGAGATGATATGTCTAAGTCCAAACTGTATTTATATTAGGTTTACTAATTGGAAAGAGAGGCGTGAAAATTAATATTTAGTTTTTGGAAGGATGATTGTATACAAAACGCTGTAAATGTATATTTCCGACTGGTCGGGGCGGCCGGATTTGAACCGGCGACCCCTTGGACCCAAACCAAGTGCGCTAGCCGGACTGCGCTACGCCCCGAAATTTTCTAAAACACTATATTATAATCATTCTTTAATAAAAATAGCAATTAGCGGCTTATGTATACTAACTAAATTGTACTCTTTTATTCTGCTATATTTTGAATTTTTATTTTTAGTTTATATCCTTTGAATATGATAGTAGAATACCGAAATTTACAAAAATCATTTTGTAGAAAACCACAAAATTTAGTAAGATGATATTTGTGTTTTGAACACGGTTTTTAATGTGCAACCATAAAGAGGACAAGTATGATTAGATTCGTGATGCTATCAATAGTCTTATGCCTTTTATCTACGGTAGTTTTCGCTCAGGTGGTATTTGAAGAAGCTTTTGAAAAAGGTTTGGATAAGCCCGAAGGCTGGGACATAAAGGTCTGGAAAGGGAAGGGTGAGTTTAAATATCCTGTTGCAGGGAGAACAGATAAAGGGATTCAAATATCTTCTGTAGATGGCGGTGATTTGTCCTGGTATAAGGAGGTGGATGTATCGCCGTATGCCCGGTATAAATTGTCGGGATGGGTTAAGACGGAAAATGTAGTATTGGAGAATGGAGCGGGGGCCTTGCTCAATGTGCACGGTATAGACGGGGCACGGACAGAGGCTCTTGTGGGCCTGAATGACTGGAAGTATGTTGAGACTACCTTTTTTGTGGGGAGCAAAACACAAATTATGGTGAATTGCCTTTTTGGGGGTTGGGGATTGGCAAAAGGTTCCGCATTTTTTGATGATATAAAGTTAGAGAAGGTTTCTGAGATGAAGTTCGGTGAGATGGAGATAACTATTGACCCATCGAAGAAAGGGACGCCGATTCATCCTTTCATCTATGGACAGTTTATTGAGCATTTGGGCCGCTGTATCTATGGGGGTATTTGGGCAGAAATGCTTGAAGACCGCAAGTTCTTTTATCTCATTAACAGTAATGATTCTCCCTGGAAGTTATGTCCGCCCAAGCAGGATGTATTTATTGACCAGGTGTCGCCGTTTACAGGTTGGTATACGCCTTTAGTATTGTTAAGACAAAATCAGGAACGGGGTCTGATGCAGGATGGTTTGGAAGTCGTGGCAGGGAAGGAGTATGTGGGTAGGGTCGTAATGAAGTCTACGCATCCTAATATTGTAGTGAAGGTGTTGTTGCGTTCAGGAGATACATTGTTGTGTGAACCGGCTATTTTTAAAAATATCTCACAGGATTATATGAGATATCACTTCCGACTGAAAGTAGATAAGGATGGAAAGCCTGCACAATTTGCAATCCTTGCAACAGGACAGGGGAACTTATTTATTGGTGCGGTTTCATTGATGCCTGCGGATAATGTGAAGGGGATGAGGGCGGATGTACTTGAGTTGCTTAAGCAGTTAGATGCCCCTATTTATCGTTGGCCGGGCGGAAACTTCGTCAGTGGGTATAATTGGAAGGATGGGATTGGCGACACGGATAGGCGACCCACGCGTAAAAACCCAGCATGGGGAGGGATTGACACTAACGATTTTGGTTTTGACGAGTTTATTCAGTTTTGCAGAGAAATTGGAACAGAGCCGTTGGCTGTAGTTAATACCGGTTTGGGCGATGTTCAGTTAGCCCGGGATATGGTGGAATATGCAAATGGTTCTTTGTATACACCGATGGGCAAGTGGCGTGCGGATAATGGTAACCCTGAACCTTATAAGATTACTTATTGGGGTATCGGAAACGAGATGTATGGCGAGTGGCAATTGGGACATGTCCCCGTAGATGACTATGTAATACGGCATAATGAGTTCGCAAAAGCCATGAGAGAGGTAGACTCTAACATAAAACTAGTAGGTGTGGGTGAAAATATGGGCATCTGGAGTAAGAAGATGTTGGAGAATTGTGTAGATAATATGGATTACATAAGTGAGCATTTTTACTGTGGAGAGAAAAAAGATGTTCTTGAGCATGTGTATCAATTGGCGGAGATGATAAAGAAAAAGGTGCAGAACCATAAGAATTATTTTGCAACGATTCCTTCTTTAAATGATAAGTTTATACCGATTGCTATGGATGAGTGGAACTATTGGTATGGCGACTATGTTTATGGCGAGTTGGGTTGTGTGTATCATTTAAAAGATGCTTTAGGCGTGGCTATTGGGTTGCATGAGTTTTTCCGCAATAGTGATGTGATTACAATGGCAAATTATGCTCAAACTGTGAATGTCATCTCCGCAATCAAAACCACTAAGACGAAGGCATTTTTTGATACTACGGGCTTAACATTAATGTTATACCGTCAGAAATTTGGAAGTGTGCCTGTGGGAGTGGAAGTCAAACCGACATCTACACAAGATATGGCTGAGAGTGGACAGAATAATACATTAGTTCCTATCGATGTTTTTTCTACCTGGAAGAATGAACAGGCAGGTATTATGACTGTGTCAGTTGTTAATCCGCTTGACAGGGAGATTAAAATCCGTATAAACATTGCTGGACAGAAAGTAGAACCGTCAAAAACTGCATGGGTCCTGACAGGAAAAGACCCTATGTCTATTATAGTGCCTGATAATGAGCCCGGTGTATGGTTATCCGAATTAAAAATAGATAAATCGGATTTCCCTGAAATGAAAATTCCGCAATACAGCATTGTTTTAATGGAGTTAACAATTAAATAACTTAATAATAGAAAGGAGTTTTACAATGTTTTTAACATCTTTTGTCATTACAACTGCTCTTATGTCTGTTTATGAACCTACATGGGAGTCATTAGACCAAAGACCCAACCCGCAGTGGTTTGAGGATGGGAAATTTGGGATTTTTATCCATTGGGGGGTATATTCAGTCCCCTCTTGGGCCCCTAAAGAAACTTATTCGGAGTGGTA
>CAKZKR010000067.1 GCA_937124615.1 uncultured bacterium | reverse complement strand
CCTTAGCACAGGCCCGTATTAATGATATATACGCCCATGTCCCAATGTTTAATGATCCGAAGGCCCCCAAAATACTAGAACAAGAAATAACTCCGGAAGGAGAAGGAACTGTGGAAGGGACGCCCGAAGGAACTCCGGAAGGCACTCCGGAAGGAGTATTAGAAGGCACTCCAGAGGGTACTCCAGAAGGAGAACCCCAGTCGACCAAGGTAAGTGTGCCGGATGTTGTTGGCAAAACGAAAGCAGATGCGAGGTCGATAATAACATCGGCGGGACTTTCAGTAGGTGCTGTTACTCAAGAATATAGTAATAGCGTTCCTGCTGGCAAAGTTATTAGCCAAAATCCGACCGCAGGGACACAGGTTGACCGGGGAACGGCGGTAGACCTTGTGATAAGCAAGGGACCCAAACCTAGATTTATCATCTCCTGTGGTTCTACAATTACAGAAAGTTCTTACATCGCAGATATAGTTTTGCTTGCTATTATTTCAGGGTTATTGTTAATTCGCATAGGACGGAAAACGGGCACCCATTTCTTAACTAAATCATAAAGGAATTTTTACGATGAAACATGGTGTAGAGGCCTTTTATTTCCGAAATAGAATGCCTCTATTTTTTACAATTTCAAATAACGAAATTTCAAAAGGAATGTAGACTTTTTATAGAATTAGTTAAGATGACTACAACTACAACAAGTTAATCTTTTAGGAAAGGAAAATAATATGAGCAAAAAATTTTCAAAACTGGGACTCCCTCTTAACCATTGGGTAAAATTTTTACCTACTTTATGCTTATTAACCTTATGTTTGATTACTTCTTTTGTTAAGGTTAATGCTCAACAAAGCAATGAGATAAGCATTATTCAAGGTGTCTATGGAGATGCTGTTGGACTGAATCAATATGTCCCTGGTGGTACAATTAATATAACATTAACATTTAATAAAAATACCATAGAGACAATAACTGCATTAGGTTTTACATGTTTACTACCCACAGGTTGGAAATATCAGGGAGGAATAAATCAGCCTCCTATCGCCCCACCGATAGGCAAGGTTTCCGATGGGGTAAACCCATTAGAATTTGGCTGGATATTTGTTCCCTCATTCCCTTTTAATTTGAGCTTTGATGTAAGCATACCCTCATCTGCCCAGGGTTCGTGTCAAATTCAATCTCAGGCTCTTTATCGACTATCCGGGGGACAACTCTATTCTAATATTGAAACATTTAACTTTATCGGCGAATACTCTGGCACACCGGAAGGGTCTGTAGAGGGCACAACTGAAGGAGAAATAACAAACAGTGTCAGAGGAGTAGTTATTAACAGTATCAGTAAAAAACCTGTAGCCGGAGTAACCGTAGAAATTAGTATTGCAGACAAGCAAAGTACGGCACCTGTTGTAACAGATGCCAATGGGAGATTCTCATGGCCAAATCTGGGAACATTAAATCCACCTTATCGGCTGGATTTTACAAAGCGTAAATATAAACCCAAAACAGTCCAACCCGTAAATGCAGGGACAAATTTACTGGTAGAATTAGAACCCGGCAATATACAAATCCCCGGCAAACCTCGTGTTTATAGTGGACCGCGTAGCGTTCGTGTGGCCTGGGATACCAATCCCGAATACAATATAGCAGGGTATAATGTTTATAGAAGAGTTGTAGGATTTTCTGCATGGGAAAGGTTAAACAATCCGACCGCTCAGCCTTATGAAGGTTATATAACAGGTCTTGAATATGAAGACAAGACCGTTCAACCCTACACCTATTATGAATA
>CAKZKR010000066.1 GCA_937124615.1 uncultured bacterium | reverse complement strand
ATTAAAAAGGATTTTCTTTAAGTAACAATTGTTCTCTAATACAGAAAATTTGCATCGGTAATAAAAATTTAATAAAAATTCATACCGTTTTTTAGAAATATCTTCAAAAATAAGTACAAAAAGGGAACGATTATGAGAAAAAAAGATTATTTAAAAGAACCCATCAAACACATAGATATAAAAAAATATAATGTTGTAGAAATGATAGAAAATATGGGAGACATGGCTTTTTCGGCTCGGGAACTATCCCGGGCTGGAAAGATTTATGACACCATGCTCAGAGATAAAAAGTGTACCGTAATATTGACTCTGGCAGGTTCACTATTTTCTGCGGGATTAAAAAAGGTTGTTTATGACATGGTTAATAACAACATGGTGGATGTAATTGTTTCTACGGGGGCAATCATTGTAGACCAGGATTTTTTTGAAGCCCTGGGATTTAAACATTATAAGGGATGGTATCAAAATATAGATGACAATGAATTAAGAAAACTTCATATCGATAGGATATACGACACCTTTATAGATGAAGATGATTTGAGGATATGCGATGAGACTATCGGGAAAATAGCAAATTCTCTGGAACCAAGGCCCTATTCTTCCCGAGAATTTGTTGAGGAAATGGGTAAGTATTTAAAACAACACGCAAAAAATAAAGAATCTGTTGTTTTGTCCGCCTATGAAAAAGGGGTCCCCATATTTGTACCCGCATTTTCGGATTGCTCAGCAGGATTTGGACTCGTACTTCACCAATGGCAAAATCCTGATAAACATGTTTCCATAGATAGTGCAAAAGATTTTTTAGAACTTACAAAAATAAAGATAAAGGCGAAAGAAACAGGGATATTTATGATAGGAGGAGGCGTTCCAAAGAATTTTACACAAGATGTTGTTGTAGCATGTGATGTTTTAGGTTATAATCTACCAATGCATAAATACGCCATACAGATTACTGTAGCGGATGTGAGGGATGGTGCTTTGAGTAGTTCAACACTCAAAGAGGCTTCCAGTTGGGGTAAAGTAGATACGCATTGTGAACAGATGGTGTATTCTGAGGCAACAATTGCTATGCCGATGATTACTGCTTACGCCTATCACAAAGGAGGATGGAAAAATAGAAAAGGGAAAAGGTATTCCGATTGGCTCAATTCAGAAGGGAAAAATTTTAGTAAAAAGACCGCTTCCAATCTTTAAATTATTTACCTGTGTTTAATCAATAGTATCTTTTATATCAACAAAAAGGAGGAATCCCATCTTTTCAAACACGGACAGAATTGAATAATCTTTTTATATTCCTGCTTTTTCGCGAAGGATGCTTGCGGAGTCGGTTTCTTCCCATCGGAAGCCCTGGTCTTCACGCCCAAAGTGTCCATAGGCGGCGGTTTTTCTGTATTGGGGCTTGCGTAAGTTCAAAAATTCAATAATTGCGGAAGGTCTACAATCAAAAGTTTCAGAAAGGATTCTGGCTAATTTTAAATCATCAATTTTTCCAGTTCCATAAGTAGTTACATTGATAGAAACAGGTTTTGCTACACCAATCGCATAAGCCAATTGGACTTCACACCGCTCTGCAATACCTGCGGAAACTACATTTTTTGCTATATAGCGAGCCATATATGCAGAGCTTCGGTCTACCTTCGTTGGGTCTTTTCCGCTAAAAGCACCGCCACCATGTCTACCCATTCCTCCATAGGTATCTACAATGATTTTTCTACCCGTCAAACCACAATCACCAACAGGCCCGCCGGTAACAAATCGGCCTGTGGGATTAACATAATATTTTATGTTCCCCTTGACCAATTCTTTCGGTAAAGTTGGCTTAATCACCTGTTCAATAATGGCTTCTTCGATTTCATCGTGTTCTTTTTTTAATTCTTGCGGAGTAGGATTAAGCCCTCCATAAAGAGGTAAATGCTGGTTGGATATGACAACGGTATCGATGCGGACGGGTTTTCCATCTACATATTCTACAGTAACTTGAGATTTACCGTCCGGCATAAGCCATGGAATAGTGTTTTCTTTGCGCAACTTACGAAGTTGTAAGCCTAATTTATGGGCCAATGCAATGGGAAGGGGCATAAGTTCGGGCGTTTCACGAACAGCAAAACCAAACATCATGCCCTGGTCTCCGGCCCCTTGTTCATGATCCGAAGAGACATCCACACCCCGTGCTATATCAACAGATTGCTTTTCTAATGCAACAAGAATGGAACAGGTCTCACCGTTGAAACCGATATATCCCGGACCGTAACCAATATCAATAATGGCTTGACGGACTAAGGAAGTAATATCCACTCTGGCATGTGTAGTAATTTCCCCTGCGACAACACAAAGATTTGTTTTTACAAGGGTTTCACATGCAACACGACTGTAAGGGTCCTGTTCCAACATAGCGTCAAGGACTGTGTCGGATATAATGTCTGCAACTTTATCAGGGTGTCCATCTGTTACAGATTCTGATGTAAAAAGGATTCCTTCTTCTTTAAGCATGATATAAACCTCTCTTCAGTTGGATTGCCGGTTTTGATATAAGGTTAACATTATGCAAGGCCAGGGCGATATTTTGCAGTTAGAGCGGCAGGGTCTAATTTAAGACCGGGTCCCATAGTAGAACAAATACAACAGGTTTTCAAATAGGTACCTTTTAATGAAGCAGGACGGGCTTTTATTATCGCAGAAATTACCGTTGAAGCATTCTCTTCGATTTGTTCGGGTGTAAAACTTGCCTTACCAACGGGGACATGTATGTTTGCGTTTTTATCTACGCGAAACTCGATTTTCCCTTTCATAATTTCTGCAACAGCCGGACCAATATTAGGGGTAACAGTGCCCGCTTTAGGACTGGGCATCAGTCCACGCGGACCAAGGATTTTACCTAATTTACCTACTTGTCCCATCATATCGGGAGATGCTACTGCCGCATCAAAATCCAGCCAACCACCTTGAATTTTCTCGACCAGATCTTCGGCTCCTGCTTCAATAGCCCCGGCTTCTTTAGCCGCTTTAATCTGTTCATCCTGTTTGCAAAAAGCCACTACACGAACTTTTTTACCGGTACCGTGTGGAAGCGAGACTGCACCACGAACCATCTGCTCAGCATGTCTCGGGTCTACACCTAATAAAAAGGCTAATTCAATCGTTTCATCAAATTTGGCCGTAGCACACTCTTTGACGATTTTTGATGCTTCAGAAAGGGAATAATAGCGGGAACTATCAACTTTTTTATAAAGTTCCCTCATTCTTTTACTGATTTTTGGCATGTTTTTATCCTCCTGTGGTTCAATCGGATAGTTAAACTATCCTCCCACGGTTAGAAAATTTTATAGGGGAAAAGAATACACTTACTCAACAACGATACCCATACTACGAGCAGTTCCGCGAATCATACTTTTTGCACTCTCAAGGGAACCTGCGTTCAAGTCGGGCATCTTTAATTTAGCAATTTCTTCAATCTGTGCTTCGGAAACTTTTCCTACTTTATTGCGATGAGGTTCACCGGAACCTTTTGCTAGTTTGGCCGCTTTCTTAAGTAACACAGCAGCAGGCGGAGTTTTTGTTATAAAAGAAAACGAACGGTCTTCAAAGATGGAAATAACAACAGGAATTATCATTCCTTGCTGGTCTTTGGTTCTGTCGTTAAACTGGCGAACAAAATCCATAATATTAACCCCATGCTGACCTAATGCGGGACCTACAGGAGGTGCTGGGGTTGCTTGTCCTGCCGGAACCTGTAATTTTACAAACGCTTTTAATTTTTTAGGAGGCATATCTTTAACCTTTCTTTCTTAATTTCATCAAAATGCTTCTACCTGCCAGGATTCTACCTCAACAGTTGTTGTTCTATTAAAAATTTCAACAGATATTTTCAGTGTTGCACGATCAACATTTATTTCTTCAATTCGTCCTACAAAATTGGTGAAAGGTCCTTCAACGATTTTCACTCTATCTCCAACTGAGAATTCTAATTTTGGTTTCGGAGCCTCCTCTTCGCCTGTCATAATAGCAATAATTCCCTCGACCTCTTCGTCCGGTATAGGTGTAGGGACATTTCGTCTACTACTGACAAAACCTGTTATCCCTTGTGTTTCCCGGATTAGTGTCCATAATTCGGTATAGTTTTCTGGATGTTCGGGTAATTGAACGAGAATGTACCCGGGAAAACATTTATGTTCGACAACCTTGGGTGTGCCACCTCGCCGTTCTGTAACTCTTTCTTTGGGAACTAAAACATTGACTACCCAATCTTCAATTCCTTTTTGTTTGGCTCCCCATTTCAATTTTTCACATACTTCATACTCTTTTGCCGTAAGCACATGAAGGGCATACCACCGGCGTGGGACACCATCTTGAGGAACGGGTTTTAAAAGTTGTTCACGGGTAGGAATCGTATCTGAACCCGCGGTTCCCACTTCCTCTTTATGTTTACTCTTTTCTTTCTTTTCTTCTACCATCGCCGATGAACTCCTTTTTCTACTTTATGAAGCAATACCCAGAATGAACAACATAATTTGGGCAAAAGAGACATCAAAAGCAAAGATAATAATAGCCATAATACATAGTAAAATCATGGTAATCTTTGTTGAAACTTTCAAGTCATCTACCGTAGGCCAGGTTACCTTTTCCAGTTCGGTCTTAACATCTAATAAAAAGTTTTTTGCCTTGATGTAAACGGCTTTTAGCCCTTTTTCTTGTTGTTCTTCTACTTTGCTCACTATTTTTGACATATGAGTTGCCTTTATAAATAATTTAACACTTTTATTTACAATCACTGGCAGGCCTGGAGGGACTCGAACCCCCAACCTTCGGCTTTGGAGGCCGCCGCACTACCAATTGTGCTACAGGCCTGCGAAATAAGTAAAATTCATACTACTTCATCTCACGATGAACTGTATGTTTTCGATCGTAACGGCAAAATTTTTTTATTTCTAATCTTTCGGGATGTTTTCTTTTTTCCCGTGTTGTTGTGTAATTCTTACGTTTACACTCTGTACATTGTAATATAACTTGTTCCCTCATGGGATTATTACCTCATTAATAAATATTATTCTATAATTTTACTGACGATACCCGCTCCGACTGTCCGTCCACCTTCTCGAACCGCAAATCGCAATTGCTCG
>CAKZKR010000065.1 GCA_937124615.1 uncultured bacterium | reverse complement strand
TATGGAGGCGGTATGTATGGCGGAATGGGCGGTTATCGAGGTGGCATGGGTGGCATGTATGGAGGTGGCATGGGTGGAATGTATGGCGGAGGTATGTATGGTATGTATGGCGGTATGGGTGGTTTTGGTAGAGATGTAACGACATTAAGTAATATTTCCGATATGTTCTCTTCTATTAGTGACCAGATTGTTGGTGAATTGGGTCCCGTTGGTATTGTTCAGGCGGGAACAGGTGCAGGAGCTGGCGGTTTAGGTGGTCGAGGTGCCCTTGCTACGGGGACCCCAACAGCAGGATATGGTGGTGCAGCAGGAACAGCCCAGTTAGGTGCAGGTGCAGGTTTTGAAGAAGCAGAGTTATCAGGGCTACAAATTCTTGCTGATGCAATACCTCCTGTAAAAGAACCTTATACGGGTGAAGTTTTATCAAAAATTGCGTATAACGAAGCAACAAATATGCTTATCGTTACAAACACTCCTACAAATCTTGACAAATTTGAACAGATTTTAGGACAAATTGATGTTACACCCAAGCAGGTAAGTATTGAAGCAAAATTCTTGACAGTTCGTATAGAAGATTTAAAGAAAATAGGTTTCAATTGGACAGGAAACCTGAGTGACTTAAATAATAGAGTACGTCAAAATGATTATCTCTCGCAACAAACCTATAGTTATGATATAAACGGTGACGGTGTTGATGAAGAAGTTCCATTTTATGTTCGTCCGGATGGTAGTTCTGTCGTTCGCAACTCTGTAACACAGGGAACAATTTCCGGATTAGTTAGTCCGCCGGCTCCCGCAGCCGCCGCATCTACTCTAAGCCTAATAACCAAAATAATTGATAATGCAGATGGAGACCAATTAGGTGTGGCTTTTGACTATCTAAATAGTTTGAGGGAGTCAGAATTACTGAGTGCTCCCCGTGTTACGACTATGAACAGGAAACCTGCAGTAGTTGCTGATTTCCAGACCGAATATTACCTTACACAGGTATATAATGAAGTATATGTATCTGATGGAGGTTTCGGTGCTTCTCAAACACAATCCGTAATTACACAACCCCAGTTTAGCCCGTTCAATTTTGGTATTGCTCTTTCTGTAACCCCACAAATTCGTGATAACGACCAGGTCCGTCTCTGGTTGAATCCAGAAGTCCGGGCACGAATTGGCGAAAAGAAATTCGAACAGAAGAGTGTTGTCGGGACAACACAAGTAACAACAGAAATTATCTTGCCAACGACTTCATGGCAAGCGGCATGGACCAATGTTATTGTTCACGATGGCGATACATTAGTGTTAGGTGGTCTGGTTCAGGATAAAACGATACACAGCAATCAAAAAATGCCTTATCTTGCTGATATCCCATTGATCGGATTTTTCTTCCGTGGAAAATCAAAAGAGGTTCAACAATCCAGTTTGTTGATTTTTGTTACCCCAGATATTATCGATACGACAGGTGCACGATTCTTCAGCGTTGGAAAAGAGACTTCATAATCATTAGATATTCTGCAATATTTATCGGTTTTAATCTATATATTTTTTGTAAAGGGGGAAAAGGATACGATTGACTTGTTATGTTGTTATTTTTATATAATTGGCTGTGGAGAATATTGACCCCCTTTGCAAAGATTTACCTTCGTTTTAGTAAAAAGTATTCTCTGTTAAAACATCGATTTACACCTCCTATCCCTGATATAAAAAAACCTTTGTGGATACATGCTTGCAGTGTAGGAGAGGTTAATCAAATATCTCCCATTCTTGAGCAGTGGATACAAAAATTTCCGGATATTCCACTCCTGTTGACGGTTAACACTATAAGTGGTTATGAACAAGCAGAAAAAAAATATAAAAATTTTCCTGTCTATATTACATGGTGTCCTTTTGACCATCCAAAATCAGTGGAACTGTTCTTAAAAAGAATAGCCCCTCGTATGTTGGTTTTGGTTGAGACCGAATTATGGCCTAATTTGATATTAAAAACATATAAGTTTAATGTCCCAATCGCAATTATTAACGGGAGAATTAGTGACCGATTTCTTCATACTTATCGACGGTGGGAAAAGATATACAAAAAACTATTAGGATGTATATCTCTTATCTTAGTACAGACAGAAGAATATGCAAACCGCTTTGTGGAATTAGGTGCGGACATGGAGAAGGTCCATATCGTTGGAAATATCAAGTACGATGCAGTCGTAACAGAGGTAGATTTTCGGACAAGAAGTAGACTTCGAGTTTCTTTAGGAATACCATCGGATGGAAAAGTAATTGTTTTTGGTAGTCTTCGAGATGGAGATGAAAAAGTTGCTAAAAAAATTTGGGATGCATTTATAACAAAATATTCAGACTTATGGCTTATTCTTGCTCCTCGTCATCCTGATAAAAAAGATGTAATTCTTACTCAATTTGAATTAGGAGATATTCTATTAAGGAGTGACAATCTAAAAAATAAGAAAAGTCAAGGAGAACGAATAATTGTTGTAGATACCTTAGGCGAATTAATTCCGTTTTATTCTATTGGAACAGTTGCTATAATTGGTGGGAGTTGGTTCCCGGGTGTTGATGGACATAATCCACTTGAGCCGGCAGGACTGGGAGTCGTTCCAATCTTTGGTCCCTATATGAGAAATTTTCAAGAATCTGTAGAGAAATTATTAGAAGGGAACGGTGCTATTCAATTGGATGATTTTAATCAACTCCCCTTATTATTAAAAAAATTGTTCTCTTCCCCTTACGAATCAATAAACTATGGGACAAGGGCACGAAAGATTGTTTTGCAAAATCAGGGTGCCGTTTTAAAAACCATCGAATTCTTAGCAAGATGTATTATCGGATAGGATTTGTTCATTATAATTTTTATTTTTGGATTGTTTTATATGAAAATAGCATAATAAATAAGGAGAAGGTCTTTGCTATTTTCAACGAGAGAAAATAAAAAACACTATGATTTATTTTCTGCTCTGGTTATGCTATTTCCTTCCTTCCTGGTTCTGATTCCTTTTTTTATCCTCCCTCTTTTCTATGCTTTCCAATTAAGCCTATGGGGTGGGAAAAGGAATATAGGAGACTTTGTAGGACTAAAAAATTATCATATTGCTTTTCAGAATCCGTTGTTCTGGCAGAGCCTGAAAGTAACAATTTACTATGCCATGATGACTGTTCCTGCAACATTAATTTTAGGTTTTTGTATTGCCTATTTATTATCCAAAATCAGTAGGGGTAAAATCTTTTTTAGAATTCTATTTTTTGTCCCCTATGTAACTTCAACCGTTGCGGTTGCAATGGTATGGCGAATATTTTATAATCCCCAATCCGGTCTTTTTAATTTCCTTTTAGATTCTTTAGGATTTCCTATTCAGAAATGGCTTTTAGAACCTCGTGGAGTACTGCACATTCTCACAGGTGGAATGATACCCCCTCAATACGGTCCCAGTCTTGCATTGGCTTGTATATCTTTATTCGATGTTTGGCATACCTTTGGTTTTGCGGTTGTAGTATTTCTTGCAGGGATAAGCACAATCCCAAAGGAGTATTATGAATCGGCTCGGATAGATGGAGCCCGTTCCTTGCAGATCCTTTTTCATATTGAAATGCCTTTATTGACCCCAACATGGCTTTTTTTAATTACTGTTCAATTAATTCGTTCTTTGCAGTCTTTCAGTAGTTTTTACGCATTAAGTCCCTCCGGTGGTAGGACTATGGGGACAACTGAAAATTTGATGCTACATATTTATTCACAATTTTATGAATACGGATACTGGGGATATGGTTCTGCGGTAGCAATTTTCTTAAGTGTTTTTATTATGACTTTAACTTTTATTCAATGGCAGTGGTCAAGGCGATATGTTTTCTATCAATAATCTGTTAAATAATAAGAGTCCCTATTCATTATTAAATTTGCCTTTGTTTCGGTATTTCTTGAATTCTTTGATATATTCTATTTTGTTTCTTCTTGGGGTTATAGTAAGTTTTCCTTTTCTCTGGATGTTTACGGCTTCCTTTAAGACTCTGGAAGAAGCAACGACACCTTCTTTGTGGATTTTTTCATCACATTGGCAATGGGAAAACTGGATTCGTGTTTTTCAATTTGCTCCATTCGGAAAATATTTTTTTAATTCATTCCTAGTTGCGGGTATCGTTACCATTATAGTTTGTGTAAATTCAATATTGGCGGGTTATGTTTTTGCCCGGTTGAAGTTCTTTGGAAAACCGATACTTTTTGCAATTATAATGGCTACAATGATGGTCCCATTTGAGTCGGTATTAATTCCAAACTTTATTCTGATTAGTAAATTGGGTTGGTACAATACCTATCTCGGTCTGATCATTCCATGGTGTGCCAATGCCTTTTCAATTCTTTTAATTCGACAAGCATTTATGATTCTTCCTGATGATTATTATGAATCAGCACAAATTGATGGTTGTGGGCATATTTCATTTTTGTTATATTTAGCAGTTCCCTTTGTGAAACCCGCACTCATTACAGTTGCTTTGTTTACTTTTTTAAATAGTTATAATTCATTATTATGGCCATTAATAATAACCGCAGATGAAGCAAAGCGGGTTGTGCAAGTTGGTTTGACGGTTTTTTCTGGTGATGCGGGAGTGCGTGTAAATCTTTTAATGACTGCTTCTACAATTGTTGCTTTACCCACAATCGTTATCTACTTGATAGCTCAGAAATACTTTTTCCAGGAATCCATTCGTATTGGACTGAAAGGTTAACGATGTTTGAGAGAAAAGAAATAGATAAAAGTATTTTTTACTTTTTTCTTTTATTAGTAATACAAATTCTTATTTTTAGTAATGGTTGTTTTTTCCCTTCCAATGAAGGGTTTGCTCCATTGAATCCATCACATGTTGTTTTCTGGGATAGACAAACAGCGGAAAGTGCAGTGTTTATAAAAGCAAAAGCGAATGAATTTAATGAGCGTTATCCTGGATTACCAATTAAAGTAGAAAAGGCGGGTGGGTATGCAGAGATATTTAGAAAGGTATCAGCAAGCATACAGGCTCAAAAATTACCGGCCTTATCTGTCTCTTATGAAAGTATGACAAGTGAATACATTCCAACAGGAGCGGTAGTTCCTATGGATGAGTATTTAAATAGCCCTGAAATAGGTATATCTGAAGAAGATTTCGCCGATTTTTTCCCCGCTGTAATTACGGCCAATCGTTATGCAGATTTTGGCAACAAATTGTATTCCTTCCCCTTAGCAAAAAGTGTATTGGTTTTATACTATAACAGAGATGTTCTAATGGAATCGGGAATATCGGGTGTTCCTATAACATGGGATGATTTCTATCAGCATTTGCAAAAGGTAAAAATGAAGACAGGGAAAAAAGGCTTTGCTATTTCTATTGACTGTTCCACTGTCTCTGCAATGATTTATAGTTTTGGCGGTGAAATTGTAAAAGGACGAGAAACATTGTTTAACTCTCCTGAAACAGTTCGAGTGTTTTCGTTCCTTCAGAGATTAATTAAGGAAGACCTTGCTTATGTAATAACCCCCGGTACATTTGACGACCAGATCGCCTTTGCAAAAGGTGAAATTGCTTATATGATTCGTTCCAGTTCTTTACGCATTGCATTAGAATTGCTCGAAAAAGAAAGGACTTTTCATTGGGGGATAGCTCCACTTCCTTATGCTACAGGTTTTCGTCCTGTTACTGTTTTATTTGGTCCTAATATTACAATATTTAAAACAACCCCAGAACAACAAAAGCGAGCATGGTTGTTTGTCCGTTTTATGACCTCGAAAGAGAATGTTGTTAATTGGGCAATTGAGACAGGGTATATACCTATTCGCAGGTCATCTGCAGAAAATCCCAAACTTCAGAGATTCTGGAAGGAGAAACCATACGCAAAAGTTCCGTTTGAATGTTTGCAATTTGCAAGACCCGAGCCTAATTTATCAGGATGGCAACAAGTTCGGGATATGGTCGAAAGTGCAGAATTAGAGGTACTTACTCTAATGGACACACCCGAAAATGTATGTAAAAAACTTGAGAAAAAAGCAAACGCCATCCTTCACCTACCATAAAGATGAAATAAAAACCATACCATTTTTTGTTTTTATTATGGAGGAACAACTATGAAAACTCTAAAAGAGCAAGTTGATATATATGCCAGTTATCATCAAAACCCCTATAATAGATTGACTCATTATTTTGGGATCCCTACCATTATCTTCTCCATACTTCTCTTTCTTTCCTGGTTCCGTTATCCTTCCTTACCATGGTGGATTAATGGTTCAATAATCTTTTGCATCGCTGTTTTTGTTTACTATTTTCTGCTTGATAAAACAATTGCATTTATTATGGCACTTATCATTACTCCAATGTTATTCATTGCATTTTGGGTGAGTCTTTTATCATGGAAACTGAATATTGGGCTTTTCCTTATACTTTTTATTGGTGGTTGGATCCTACAATTTATTGGGCATACCGTTTTTGAAAAAAAGAGGCCTGCATTTATGGATAATTTAATACAACTTTTAATTGGTCCTCTTTTCTTTGTTATTGAAGTCCTTAAAAAAATAGGAGTTACAAAGTATAACTAATTTTACTTGAATTTATATATGTTAATTCTATAAAATGGGGTCTTATGATTTTGGTATGTTATAAATGTGTTGGAAATAATTAATGTGTAGTGGTATCATAATACTTAAAAGTGAGGGTAAAATATATGAATAAGGGGGTTAGAGTCTTAATAATTATAACGATTTTAGTTTTATTATTTTTTCTTTTAATATTGCATTTCAACCCTTTTTCCATTTTAAAGAGACCATTCCAGAGAATCTATCATATTTTTTCTGTATCAGAAGAAGAATATTCCACATTATTACAAAATGCTTTAACTGCTTTAGATGATGACCCCCTTGTTTACTATGACTATACGAAAAAGATTGTTCGAGAAGCATGCGTTGCCATAGAAAAGAAACGAGATACTTCTGTGGAGGCATTATTTATTTCTTCAGTTCAACTTGTCCGTGAGCAAGAATATGCTAAATCTTTTGACCAACTTTATGAAATTATTGCTACTAGTCCAAATTGGTGTGAAGCGTATTGTTATATAGGGTACATTGGATTCAAATATGATATTATTCCCATCGATAAATCGGTAGAATACTTAAAAAAATCGATTGAATGTAATCCCAAAAAAGCCCGGTATTATTCCTTTTTAGCCACGGTCTATCGCCACAAATACAAGAACACTCAGGACAGTCAATATATGCTTTTAGCAGAAGAAAATTTTGAGTTTGCGTTAAAATTAGACCCTGAAGACTTAAATGCGTATAACAATTATGCAAATTTTTTAGTAGAAATAGGTGAGTATGAAAAAGCAGAAGAAAATTATAAAAAAGCAATTTCTATCTATCCAGAGCATGGGAAACCATATTACAATCTGGCATGTGTGAAAGCGTTGCAGGGAGATAAACAATCTGCCTTGAAGTATTTAAGAGAGGCCCTTGATAGAAATATCGATTTCAGGTATGATGCAAAAAATGATCCGGACCTCGAGATTATAAAAGATACCCCTGAATTTTTAGAGTGGATCTATAATTATCGTTCCGCTATTCCTCAAAATAATTAATGGGAAAAAGTCTGGCCGTTTTTATTATTAACAAGTGGGAGGAAATCATTTACTTTTTTTCCACAGTAAACTCCATAAATATGACAAAATGGGGATCCGTTTTTTTTCAATTAAAGATGCTTTTGGATGGTTTTCAGAGTTTACATTTATTTGTTGATTTTTCATTATATTACTTTCTAACCAGAAGTGCGATAGCAACTCTTTGTCGGATATAAGACGCAAATTATTAATTTGTTTATGAATATATTGATGATTTGCAAGTATCTGAAGACAGTTTTCACACTCATAAAGGTGTTTTTCTATCTCCAAAATATTAAGAGCATTTAATTCGTTATCCAGATATGGAGATAAATACTTATAGATTATAGGACATAAAGCCGAATTACTATTGAAAGGTAGTAAGGATTTATTATATAACTGGGTTCTTAAAAATTCCCTTGTTTCCGTTAAAAATAAACTTATTTCATCGCGATGACGAATTGATACTGTTTCCAAATCTCGGTATGAAAAGTTCTCCTTTGTTCGTAATAGATACACAAATCTTTTTTCAAAAGGAAGTTGTCGAATAGCGTGAATGAGTGGATTTGAAAAGATAGTATCGGTATCTTTCTTTTCTATTCTATTTGATACATTTTTATTCATTTCTCTAATAGTAATATACGCAATAAAGAAAAGAGCGACTTT
>CAKZKR010000064.1 GCA_937124615.1 uncultured bacterium | reverse complement strand
AATATTACAGCTAATTTTGTTCAAATTACCCCTGAGGGCGAAGGTACTACTGAAGGTATTCTAGAAGGAACACCAGAGGGTATTCTAGAAGGAACACCAGAAGGTATTCCAGAAGGAATACAGGAAGGGACAATGGAAGGAATAGTAGAAGGCACTTTAGAAGGTATAACTGAAGGAGTTTCAGAAGGAGAAGGTGTGAGTGAAGGTATAACCGAGGGTGAAGGTTCACAGGAAGGAGAAATCCCTGCACAACATTCCGCTGACCAAAATGATAACAATAGAATAGAATTGTCTGAATTGCTAAGAGTTATTCAGCTCTTCAATTCAAACGGTTATCACTGTGCGATTACCCCTGAAGTATCAGAGGACGGTTATATACCTGGTTTCGTTGGCGATAAATCATGTAGACCTCATGGTAGTGATTATAATCCTCAGGACTGGATAATATCTCTTTCTGAATTATTGCGGTTAATTCAATTCTTTAATAGCGGTGGATACCATTTTTGTCCAGATGAAAGTGAAGACAATTACTGTGTCGGTTCGCCATAAAGAATTTTGAAGTATATTTAGCTACAATAAATCAGTAGTCATCCACTACCGCTTTATCTATATAATGGTAAAATTTATTTATTGTTTGCAGGTTTCAACCCGTATTTTTCAGCCTTGTAGCGTACCTGGTCACGAGTAATATTTAATAAGGCTCCTGCACGAGTTAGATTCCAGTTTGTTCTTTCCAATGCTTGACGGATTAACGATTTTTCTACATCGTCGATAGAACATCCTGTTGGAGGGAGTAATACAAATTCATTATTCATTGTTCTTACTCCTCCAAAACTTACTCTGCCCAAGATAATCTCATCCCCTTGTATAATTTCATCTTTTCCTAATAAGACAGCCCTTTCTATAACATTTCGAAGTTCCCTGACATTTCCAGGCCAATGGTATGAGAGTAGTTTATTCATTGCTTCATTAGAAAAACCTTTCCTGTTTCTTCTGAATTCTTTATTAAATAGATCCAAAAAATGTTCGGCTAATAACGGAATATCTTCATATCTTTCTCTAAGTGGAGGTAAAACAATAGGTACTACATTTAACCTATAATACAAATCTTCCCTGAATGTGCCGGCTCGAACCATTTCTTCAAGGTCCTTATTTGTTGCCACTATAACACGGACATCCACATGAATATCTGTGGTTCCTCCGATTCTTTTAAATGCTTTTTCCTCAAGTACACGAAGAATCTTTGACTGAACTGATAAAGATGTATCTCCGATTTCGTCCATGAAGACAGTTCCATAATTTGCAAGTTCAAACAAACCTTTCTTCATATGATCGGCCCCTGTAAAAGAACCTTGTTCATAACCAAAAAGTTCGGATTCTAGCAAATTCTCAGGTAGTGCTGTACATGTAATATTCATAAACGGATATATAGCCCGTTCTGATTCATAATGAATAACTCTTCCTGCAATATCTTTACCTGTGCCACTTTCTCCAAGGAGTAAAATAGTGGTACTTGGAGACTCTGCAACCTTTTTTAATATTTGTTTTACCTCTTGGATTTTTGGACTTTTACCTATAATATGGTCAAGATTAAAAATTCGTTTACTTTGTTGCAAACCCACCTGAAAAGAATTCCGTAGATGTGATTGTTCTATTGCCCTCTGGATTCTAAGAACAAGTTCATCTATTTCAAACGGTTTACTGATGTAATCATAGGCCCCATTTTTCATTGCTTCTACTGCGTTTGACACACTCGAATATGCAGTAATTATTACAACAGGAATACCCGGTTGTTTAATAAGCATTTCCTTTAATATATTCATCCCATCACCATCGGGTAATCTTATGTCTACAATAGCAAGGTCCAACATTTTTTTGTGAATAATTTGTTTGGCTTCTGCAACGCTACTTGCTTCTTCTGTTATATATCCCATTTGATTAAGTTTTTCAATAATACTCCATCGAATTAATTTTTCATCGTCTACAACAAGTATTCTTCCTAGCATAAATCTATCCTTCTACTAACGGTAATATAATTGAAATACAAGTGCCTATATTTTTCTTACTCTTTATTTGTATTTTACCACTATGGGCTTCAATTATTTTCTTTGTTATAGACAATCCTAATCCCGTTCCCTGTGTTTTAGTAGTAAAAAACGGAGTCCCAATTTTTTCAATATCTTCTTCTTCTATGCCTATTCCATTATCTTTTATTTCTATTATGATGAAATTGTTTTGTTTGTAAATTTTTACAAGAATTTCTCCTTTTTGCAGAATCGATTCTATGCTATTATTTAAAACATTCCATATAGCACGAGAAAAAAGATTTATATCAACAGATGTAATAGCGTCTCCTTCAATATTGAATACAATATCGGCTTCATTATTAGCATTATTAGATTGTAATAAACATTGTCTATATTGTTCTTCAATAATTTCTTTAAGAGAAACATTTTTTTTGTTCAATTGGTATTTTTTTGTAAATTCCAATAATTTTCTTAAAGTTTCTTCTAATCGTGCTATTGTAATATATAATTCATTCGTAATTTTATCTCTTTGGTTAAGATTTTTTTCTTCTTGCATTAGTTGAAAACCGCTTTGTATAGCAGAAATCATATTTCGAAGTTCATGGGCTAAACTTGCACTTGCTTCACCCAGAATTGCCAACTGTTTTTGTTCATTAAATTTTTCTTGTATTTCTTTGAGAGCAGTTATATCCCAAATCACTCCTATATAAAAAGATTGATTATTCCTCTCATTTTTCAGAAGATATATATGGAGGTATTTTTTTTCATTATTGTAATTGGATATTGTTTCTTCAAAATTAATACAATCAGATTCTAAAGAGTTTTGTTTTATTCTATTAACAAAATCATAAACACTTTTAACTGGAAAAATATCAGTTATATTTTTGTTCTCAACATCAAAAATATCAAGTCCTGTTATCTCTTTTATTGCAGAGTTAATAGTTCTAATAATCCCATTGTTATCTATTTCTAAAATTATACAAGGAACTGCATTGATTATAAATTTTAAGTATTGTTCCCTTTCAGCTATCTCTTTGACCAATCTGGATTTTTCTTCTAACAATTTATTTATTTTATATGCCATTCGATTAAAATGGACAACAAGAAGAGCAATTTCATCATTTTTTTCTGTTGTTGGTAAAAAAGTAATGGAATCTCGATATGTAGAATTCCTAATATTTTGCGTCAAAATCTGTAAAGGGGAAATAATCTGGTTTCTTATCGCTACCCAGAGAGCTATTACCCCTACTACTATAACCAGTAAAAATCCCAAAATACCACGGAACTGCATATTTTCACTTGCTGACAATATATTTTGTTGATGTGTTAGTTTTATGAGAAGAATTGGATGTCCATATATATCAACAATGGAGTCCCATAATATAAGAAGATTTCTGTCTTTATTTTCTTGGAACTGTATAGTTTTTTGATCACTTATCTGAAGATTTGATGTATTTACAATAAGTCTGTCTTTTCCTTTATAAGGATAAACACTTACTTCTAACATAGCTTGGTTTTTTATATTGCTCCAAAAATTATCATCCAACAATTTTCCCATAATAAATACCCCTCGGGGTTCACTTTCTAATTTACTATTTAGTATCTGATTTGAAGATATTGCTACATTCCCATAATGAGTGGACATAATTCCATATTTCCCAAACTTTGGATTTTCAAAGTTGATAAGGGGATGTGTTAAAGCAAAGATTGGAATAGAAAATTCTACGGGAAGGTTTTCTTTTTGTTTTCTCTCAAGATTGTACCATTCACCAAAGACTATTTCTCCTGATTTATTGATGATTAAAATCAGATTAATATTATTTTCTTCATATGTTTGTGGTAGAAGATTTACTTGTTTAAAGGTCTCATTTTTATTAATTACAAATTCATAAGTATCATCCCACCAAGCATAATCTGCACATGTTCGATGTAAGTATAACAATTCCTTTTCGATAGTTTTGTGAACCCTTTCCAAATCATTAATAGCCAATTCTTTTTCAAATTGTGATAATGTTGGTTTTACTACCCAATTATAGACAAAAATATAACTGCACAATAAAAAGAGCCAAAAAATAAGGAGAAAAATTACTATTTTAGTTGTTAATTTCATTCTGGTCTAATTATAATTCAAAGGTCTCTTTAAAGATAAGAGAGAGGTCTTTTACAGAGAAGTCTCCATATTGATTCCTAAAACGATATGAATCAGAGTATAATTGTTCCGCAAATGTATGCAGTTGTTTATCAGATACCCCCCATGAATGTGCTGTATACAAAAAATTTATCTCTTTAAAAAATCGTAACAATGCTTTTTTTATAGATATGTCGAGATTATCTTTGTCATATTCCTCTTGCAAAAGGTTAACAATAATTTTTAATTTTTCAGGTAAAAATAAAATATTTCTCTTAAACATTGGAATTAGAAACAGAGCATTTGCGATTCCATGTGGCACATTATAGTTAAGTGTATAAAAGTACCCTAACGCATGAACCAAAGTAGTTCCTGTATGTGCAATTACAATACCTGATAATAAAGAGGCATATAAAAGCCAATATCTTCCTTCAATACAATCAGGATTAGCCAATATTTTGGGTAACCAGTGAAAAATAAGTCTGCACGATTCAATAGCAAGACAATCGCTAATAGGGTTCGCTTTTTTCGAAACTAACCCCTCCATAGATTGGCTTAAGGCATCAAGTGCTGTTGAAAGTGTGATTTGATGAGGAAGTGTTATTGTTAAAAGGGGGTCGAGTAGAGCAATTTTGGGGAATAGTTTATAATCAGCAACTGTTTGTTTTGTGTTATTTTTTGTACTTGTTATTACCGCATAGGGTGTTACTTCGCTTCCAGTCCCGGATGTTGTAGGTATTGCAAGGATAGGAAGAGGGGTATATTTAAACAAATCTCTTCCAAAATACTGTTCACACACCCCTTCATTTGTCGCAAGACCAGCAACCACTTTTGAAACATCCAGAGGGCTTCCCCCACCAATTCCAATTACCCAATCACATTGGTTATCTTTACAAATTTGTCCTGCTTTGTTACAGGTTTCATCAGTTGGGTTTTCCTCTACACTATCAAATACAACTGCATTAGGAAAAGTTTTAACTACTTTGTTTAGCGCGCCATTTTTTTTAGAACTTTGTTTACCGGTGACGATAAAGGGTTTTGTCCCAAGTGAAACTGATAAAGATTGTAATTCAGAGATTGCATCTGCTTTAAAGATAATTCTTGTCGGCATTAAATATTGAAATTCCTGAATGTTTCTATATATTGAATTCATCTTTTTATTCCCCTAAAACCTTTATTATTAATCTTTTTTTTCTTTGCCCGTCGAATTCTGCGTAATATATTTGTTGCCAGGGACCTAAATCCAATTTGCCTTTTGTTATAGGAACAATTACCTCATGATGTATGAGTAGACTTTTTAAGTGTGCGTCTCCATTTGTTTCTCCTGTTCTATGATGCCTGTAACTATCTTTGTAAGGTGCTAATTGTTCAAGCCATTCATCAATGTCTTGTATAAGTCCATCTTCGGCATCATTAACATACACTCCTGCTGTTATATGCATTGCGGACACTAAAACCATACCTTCCGATACATGACTTTTTTCGACAATCTCTTCTACTTTATCTGTGATATTAATATATTCACGATGTTTTTTCGTAAAAAAGTAAAGATATTCTGTATAACTTTTCATAAGAACCCTTTCATTTTCAATAAGATATATTCTAACAAAAAAAAAGAACGCTTCTTAAAACGATATTTTGCCACAATTATGTTGAGTAGTTTTGTATATTCTTGTTATACTATGTTGCTAATCTATGTTTTTCTATTATTCAGTTCCCCTGAATTAATAATTATTATGGATTTTTAAAATGGTAAAATATAAAATTGCAATAATAGGGTGTGGAAATATTGGTGCAGATATTTGTATTGCATTGCAAAAGGGAGATATTCCAGCAGAAATAGTAGCTTTACATGATATAGATGAAAGCAAATCTCAACTGTTAAAACGGACATTCCGATTAGATGCAGAAATATGTAATTTAGATTCTGCCGTATCTTTAGCTGATTTTGTCATTGAATCTGCTGTTTCAACTGTAGTCGAGAGCGTTATTCAATCTTGTATAAAGTATAGAAAAGATTGTCTTATAATGAGCTTAAGCGGTCTACTAAACAATTTAAACCTTATTGAAGAGGCAAAGAGAAACCATATAAGGATAAGAATTCCCTCCGGTGCAATCTGTGGGCTTGATGGTATTCGTAGTGCGATGGAGGCAGGTTTGCATCGGGTTATCCTGACTACAAGAAAGCCTCCTCAGGCACTCACGGGAGCCCCTTATCTTGTGGAGAAAAATATAGATATATCAGGCATTAATGAACCACTCACTGTGTTTGAAGGAAATGCATTTGAAGCGGCGAAATCATTTCCAGCAAACATTAATGTTGCTTGTGCTTTAAGTTTATATGGTGTTGGACCAAGAGATACTTTGGTGCGTATTATAGCCGACCCAAATATTAAAGAAAATATGCATGAGGTATATGCCGAAGGAGCATTCGGTCGATTACAAACAACAACAGTAAATTTACCCTCCCCGAGAAATATAAAGAGTAGTTATCTCGCTTCACTTTCTGCTGTGGCAGAGTTAAGAGTAATGGCAGAAGATTATGTTACCTATTGTCTTTATTGTCCAGATAGGAAGTCGAAAAGAAAAAATAATTTATGATATAATAAAGCCCAAATAAAAAAGATAAAAAGAAAGGAAGTATAAAAAAATGTACGCTATCATTACTTGTGGAGGTAAACAGTATAGAGTTCAACCCAACGACCGTATTCGCGTTGAAAAATTGAATGCGGAAAAAGGTGAATTAGTTGAAATAGATAAGGTTCACCTATTATCAGTTGATAATCAACTGATAGCAGAACCTGAAAAACTAAAAACAACTTCAGTAACGCTTCAGGTTCTTTCACATGGGAAAGCAAAGAAAATACGTGTTTTCAAATACAAAAGAAGAAAAAACTATCATCGAACTTATGGGCATAGACAGTTATTTACCGAAGTCTTAGTTAAAGAAATAAAAAAATAGAGTTTAGCAATTTTTATGTAAGGAGGAACAGAAATGGCACATAAAAAGAGTGGTGGAAGCGCAAGAAATGGAAGAGATAGTAATCCAAAGATGTTAGGTGTAAAAAGATATGAAGGAGAAAAAGTCCTATCAGGTAACATATTAGTCCGTCAACGCGGAACAAGAATAAAACCAGGAAAAAATGTTGGTTTAGGAAGAGATCATACTTTGTTTGCTATGGCAGATGGAATTGTAAAGTTTCGTTATATTCCAGATGGGAAAAAGTGCGTTGATGTAATTCCTATAAATGCAGAAAATCAAAATTGATATTTTAAAGTATAATCATAATAAAGCTGGCACGGTATATAATATCGTGCCAGTTTTTATCTTATACATACATTCCATATACATATGAAACAACAAAGAAAAGATAAACTATTTATTGATGAGGTCCGTGTAAAACTTTCTGCAGGAGACGGGGGGAATGGGTGTATTAGTTTCCGCAGAGAAAAATATGTCCCTAGAGGTGGGCCTGATGGAGGTGATGGAGGAAATGGAGGAAGTATTTATTTCAAAGCAACTAATAAGTTACATACATTGATTGACTTAAAATATCATGCCCACTGGTTAGCCCCGAGAGGAACACATGGAAGTGGTAATAATAAACATGGTAGAAATGGGAAGGACCTGGATATTCTTGTTCCTTGTGGAACTATAGTTAGAGATTGGGAAACGGGCGAAGTCCTTGCTGATTTAAAGGAAAATGGACAACAATTTTTGGCTGTAAAAGGTGGTAAGGGAGGGAAAGGTAATGCAAGATTTGCAAATTCTACTTATCAAACCCCAAGATTTGCGGAAAAGGGAGAAAAAGGAGAAGAAAAGGAATTCCTTCTTGAATTGAAACTCATAGCCGATGTCGGTTTTGTTGGGCTTCCCAATGCGGGAAAATCCACATTATTATCAAGTATAACATCCGCAAAACCTAAAATCGCTGAGTATCCATTTACAACCTTGACCCCTAATCTTGGGGTTGTATCTTTACCCGGATACAGGACTATTACAGTTGCAGATATTCCCGGTATTATTGAAGGGGCTTCTGAAGGGAAAGGACTGGGTCATGATTTCCTCAAACATATTGAAAGAACACGAATGTTACTTTTCCTCATCGACACAGGAGATCCAAGTCCAGAAAGCACCATTGAAATTTTAGAACATGAATTAGATTCATATAGTCCTGTTTTTAATGAAAAACCAAAAATATATGTGTTTAATAAATTAGATATTCCGGAAAACCAAAAGATTTTTAACAATAAAATAAGAAATATGAAATGGAAAGTCCCAATATTTGGTATATCTGCAATTACACGAAAAGGGATAAAACCTTTATTGGATAATGTTTATCATATTGTGGAGGAAGCCCGAAAAAATAATAGTGAAGAACCAATTCCAGTAGAAACAAGATATGTATATGAAGCACCGTTTATAATATACAAAGAACCGGATGGTTTTCGTGTAGAAGGGAAAAGAATATCGCGGATTTTACAGATGACAGATTTTGATAATGAAGAAGCGGTACAATATTTACAGAGAGTATTAACACACATAGGATTATTTCGTGCTCTCAAAAGAGCAAAGGTTAAAGATGGAGATGTAATATATATTGGCGATTATGAATTTATCTATTCAGGTGATATGATTACAAAAGATACCTATGAATATAGGGGTAAGAAAAAGAATGAATAAAAAAATTATCGTTATTAAAATTGGGACTGACCTTATAAATTCAACGAGAAGAGTGCAACCTGTATCTCAGATTGTAAAACAAATTTGTGAAATAAAAAAACAATACAATGTGAATTTTATTATTGTAAGTTCAGGGGCTGTAGGTTGTGGGATGTCTTTAATGGGAAAAGATAAAAAACCGGAGCGTTTATCTGAAAAACAGGCTTTAGCTTCTATTGGTCAGGTTGAACTCATGAAAAGATATACGAAAATGTTTCAGTTGTATAGCAACAAACAATTTATTCCATCTCAAATTTTGATAACTCGAGCCGATTTAGATAGCCGAACATCCTATATCAATGTATTAAATACATTACGAGAACTTATTGCTTTAAAAAATGTAATTCCTATTATCAATGAAAATGACACCACAGCCATCGAAGAGCTTCGTTTTGGAGACAATGATACACTGTCAGCCCGAATCGCTGTTCGTGTTAACGCAAGTTTACTTATTTTGCTGACAAATGTAGATGGTTTATATACAGATAATCCGCAGAAAAAACCAAATGCAAAATTTATCCCTGTTGTCAAAAATCTCAATCAAGAGGTTTTCCTATTTGCTCGCGACACTACAAGTAATACATCCGTAGGAGGTATGATAACAAAACTTGAAGCAGTTAAAATTACATGGCATGCGGGAATCCCTTCAGTTATAGCCAATGGAAATACTCGTAATATTATAAAGAATATTATTGAAAACAAAGGAACCTATACACAATTTGTTCCCCCACAAAATAAAATATCACAAAAAAAATCATGGATAGCATTTGGACGGACAATAAAAGGTAAAATAATTATTGATGAAGGTGCGGTTTATGCTTTGCTAAAAAGAGGAAGTAGCCTTCTACCTGTAGGGATAAAATATGCAGAAGGGAACTTCAAGAGAGGTGATTGCGTTTCAATACTAACTTCTAATGGTTTAGAATTGGGTAGAGGGATTATTAACTTGAGCAGAGAAGAAGTTGAGAAAGTTGCAGGGAAAAAATCCATTGAAATAAAAAAGACACTAACAGATTGGCCGTATGAAGAAGTTATTCATAGAGACAATATGTTTCTATTTCAAAATAATGATATGGAGGAAAGATTATGAACATTAAGGATGAGATAACATCAATTGCAAAGAGAGCAAAGGAATCTTTTTATAAGTTACGAAATATTCCTAAACATATTAAAAATGAATCATTGCTTAAAATTGCTGACGAATTAGAAGCCCATGCTAATTGGGTAATTAAGGAAAATAAAAAGGACCTTAAAAATGCGGAAGATATGGGAGAGACAAAAGCCTTTATTGACAGACTCGAATTAAATACAAAAAGGATTCAAAGTATGGCGGAGAGTGTTCGTGTTGTGGCTTCACTTCCGGACCCTGTAGGAAATATAGAGAGTCAATATATTCATCCAAACGGATTGAAAATTGCAAAAATTCGCCAACCTATTGGTGTCGTAGGTATAATTTATGAAAGTCGTCCAAATGTTACAATTGATGCTGCTTCACTATGTCTGAAATCGGGTAACGCCTGTATTCTTCGTGGGGGGTCTGAGGCAATTCATTCAAATCTTGCCTTAGCAAAAATCTTTAACGATACTGCTACTCAATGGGGTATTCCTGAATATGCTATGCAAATGATTTCTACAACAGACCGCTCTGCTGTAGGTGAAATGCTGAAATTAGACCAATATATCGATGTTATTATTCCCCGGGGAGGAAAAAATTTAATTGCAAGAATATATGATGAATCAAGGATACCCGTTATTGCCCACCTAGATGGTGTGTGTCATACCTATTTACATATAGATGCAGATTTGGATATGTCAATGAAAATCGTTATGAATGCAAAATTACAAAGACCCGGTGTCTGTAATGCTATGGAGACTTTACTTGTTCACGAGGCATGTGCCCCTATACTCCTTCCCCCTATTGCAGAGTCATTAGTAAAAGAAGGGTGTGAATTAAGAGGATGTCCCAGGACACAAATGATTATTGATTGCAAACCTGCAACAGAAGAAGATTGGTATACAGAATATTTGGATAAAATATTATCAATAAAAATTGTATCCTCTATTGATGAGGCCATACATCATATAAATTATTTTGGTTCTCACCATTCTGACGCAATAATTACAAATGACTATTGTATAGCAGAAAAATTTTTAGAAGAAGTAGATAGTGCAACTGTTTATGTTAATGCTTCTACACGATTTACAGATGGTTTTGAGTTTGGAATGGGAGCAGAAATAGGAATTAGTACAAATAAACTGCATTGGCGGGGGCCTATGGCTCTTGAAGGACTAACCACATTTAAATTTGTCATTCGAGGAAATGGTCAAATTCGTGGATAATCCATTTGACATAGGATTATACGGAGGGACTTTTGACCCCGTTCATAATGTTCATATCGAATTAGCATACACTGCCTTAAAGTTTGCTAATTTAAAAAAAATCATTTTTGTCCCTGCAGGGATTCCTCCGCATAAAAAAGGAAAAGTTTTTGCTTCTGCAGAAGATCGATATAACATGTTGCTTTTAGCAACACAGAATGAGCCTATGTTCTCTGTAACAAGATTTGAGGTAGAAAGTAAAAATCCATCCTTTACTATAAAAACAATAGAACATTTCTTAAACCTCTATAAAAATGTAAATATACACTTAATAACAGGTCTTGACACATTAATAGATATTCCCAATTGGTACCATGCAGATGAACTTATTGAAAAAATACATACCTTTCTTGTAGCAAAACGTCCAAATTTTATGGAAAAAAAAATATCCCCTCACATATTATTAAAAACAATATGGCTTCCATTTGAGCCTAAAAATATTGCATCTCATCAAATACGATTATTAGTAATGCAAGGTAAAGACATAAAAGACTTAGTCCCTGTTAGTGTAGAAAGATATATACATGAACACCGCTTATATAGAACTAAAAAATGAGATAGAAATCAAATATTCTTATTATATAGATTATTTAAAAAAATATTTAAGTAACGGAAAAATAAACCATTGTGTTTCCACTGCTATGTATGCATTGTTTGTTGCAAGGACACAGGAAATTAATGTGGAAGAAGATAAAATTATTCTTTCTGGGATATTACATGACCTATGTAGAGAATGGAGAATAGAAGATATTATTAATAGAGCAAAAGAATTTAATATTGAGATTAGTAAGTATGAGGAAAAGTATCCTGTATTATTACACGGTCCGGTTTCAGCCACTATTGTTAGAAAAGAATTGAAAATTTGGGATATGGATATTTATGAATCTATTTACTGGCATACAACAGGAAAGGCGGGTTTGGGTATTGTAGGACAAATACTATATCTTTCCGATTTTAGTGAGCCACTAAGAAAATATCCACAAGCAGAAAAAAGTCGCAATCTTCTTTTAACGCAGGGTTTTTTTGGGGCTTTATCTTACTCTGCAAATGAGAGATACCAATTGAGTTTAAAAAAAAGAGACCCATCTCCTTATTCTTTAGAATTTATAAACTGGCTTAAGAATAAAAGACAATTGTATAAAAATGAAGAATGATACTTTTCAAATATTGGCTCCATATTATGACCGTATAATGACACGGGTCCGGTATGACCGATGGGAAAGTCGTCTTCTGGACTTGCAAAAAATAATATACAATTCTAGCAATAATCCTGTTTATCATCTCGATGTAGCATGCGGAACAGGAACTTTGATACAAAAACTCTCCAAACATGGATGGTATTCTATAGGTATCGATATATCACCTGCTATGTTATATATAGCAAAACAGGTCTATCCTGATATCTGTGTTTTAACGGGCGATATGTGTTCCCTCCCCTTTGTTAATTCTTTTCAAATAATATCATGTCTTTTCGATTCCATTAACTTCTTATTAGATGAAGAGGATGTTTACCGCTCTATTTATTCTATGGCGTTATCATTACAAAAAAATGGGATTATTTATTTCGATTGTGTTACAGAACAGATGGTTAGGCAATACTATAATGATAGCCAGTGGAAAGAGAATTATAAAGAATTTAAAACTTTTTGGGAATCTACATATAATCCTGCTACGAAAACAGCAACTTTAAGTATTCTGGTACATGGAAAAGGTTGGTCTGTAGTTAGACAAAAAATACATCCCCTTGATGTATATTTAGATGCTATTAAAGAAGCGGGACTTACACTTTTAGCATGTGTGGATGCTCATACATGGGACCACATCGATTCGGGAACTGTTCGTATTGATTTTTTATGTTCAAGGTATCCCTCCGATTTTTTAATACATAATTTTAAACAAATACACGACAAAATAAAAATAGAAAGCCAATTATCATTGCGAAATGACTAATCTATGGGCGATTTCCAATCGGGAGAAGGAATTCTCATCCCTTTCAATATAGTTATAAGTTCATTACATTTTTCAGGATAGGTTTCAGCAAGATTGTTATTTTCACTTTTATCTTTACTTAAATCATATAGTTCCGGGGTACTTCCGTATTTAACTACTAACTTCCAATTGTCAACCCTCAAGGCTTGTCTAAATCCATGTTCATGAAATTCCCAATATAAAGGTCTGTTACTAAATGATGAACTGTCATTCCCAAACATTAAAGGAACACATGATATTCCATCAATACCATTAGGTATCTTTACCCCCGCTAATTCTGAAAAGGTAGGTAAGACATCCCAGAATGTGCAGGGTGTTTCACATTTTGTTCCAGGAGAAATTTTCCCTTTCCATCTCATAATAAAAGGTACACGAATACCACCCTCATAAAGGTCTCTTTTATATCCCTTAAAGGGTCCAGAACTTTTGAAAAACTCGGGATCGGCTCCTCCTTCTTTATGGGGGCCATTATCGCTCGAAAATAGGATTAAGGTTTTTTCATCTAATCCAAAATCTTTTAGTAAATTTAATATTCTGCCCACAGTATCGTCCAATCGTGTGATCATTGCTGCATGATTTTTTTGAGGTTGTGGCCATGGTCTATCTGAATAAGGTTCATCCGTTGGAACTTCCATACCGTTCCCTTTTGCATTCCCAAGTTCATTATTTGCGTGGGGAATTGTCAAAGATAAATAAAGGAAGAAATTGTGATTTCTATTCTTTTCTATAAAACGAATGGCTTCTTTAGTCAGTATATCGTGACTATATTGTTTACAACTACTACTAACCCCAGGAATGTCCGATATAATATTCCCTTCAATTTTTTCTTTATTAGTTCCTCTCCATAAATAATCTGGATAATAATTGTGTGCATGATTCTGGTTTAAATAACCATAGAATTCATCAAAACCTTGTAATAAGGGAATACCCGATGTTTCTGCTTCACCTAATCCCCACTTTCCGATTAGCCCGGTCACATATCCCTGTGATTTTAGGACTTCTGCGATGGTAATATCTTCGGGAGCAAGTGGAACTATTCCATTTCCTCGAATTCTTCCATGTCCCGTATGGTATCCTGTCATTAAACAATATCGAGACGGTGCGCAAACCGTGCTACCTGCATAACCATCTGTGAAAAGCATCCCCTCATTTGCCATACGGTCTATATTAGGTGTCAGGATATATTCTTGTCCATAACAACCTACATCGCCGTAACCTAAATCATCTGCAAGAATAATAATAAAATTTGGTTTCTCTACATCAGCAATAGCATTCTTTTTTAAGAGTAAATTTAAACCTATCCCAGTAGATATTGTAGTGGTCAAAAATCTTCTTCTACTAAATGGCTTCATAATAATGTCCTTTATTCATTGTATTTATAATATTTTAGTAATGCCAAAATTATATACAAAAATAAGAGATAAAATGTCTTTATATCAATATTTTAATAGAAATGATAAGGAAAATAGTATTGTTCTATAATATTAATTAAAAAAAATTGAAGGGGATAAATATGAAATTAGTTGTAGAAGGTTCGATTTTAAAAGGTTTGGTCAAAATTCCAGCTTCAAAATCCCATACAATACGAGCCGTAGCAATAGCTTCACTTGCAGAAGGTAGAAGTGTAATAAACTCTCCCCTATCTTCCTCTGATACAATGTCTGCTGTTAAGGCATATCGTTGTTTAGGTGTTCCTATTTCCACAGAGGGGGATAATTGGATCGTAGACGGGTGTGGTGGTGCTTGGACTATTCCAGATGATGTTATAGATGTGGGTAACTCAGGAACAACGATGTGTATTGCTTTAGGTAGTTCAGCACTTATTAAGGAAGGATATGTTGTTTTAACTGGGGACTATCAAATTCGAAAAAGGCCCTTAGGACCTTTAATAAAATCACTGAATGATATCGGGGCCAATGTGGTTTCGACACGGAATAATAACCTTCCCCCGGTTGTTGTTAAAGGGAGAATTAAAGGAGGACAAACCTCCGTAGAAGCAGTATCAAGCCAATATTTAACTTCCATTTTAATAAATGCTCCATTAGCAGATGATGAGACCGTTGTTGATGTCCCCTTACTCTATGAAAAACCTTATGTTGAAATGACTTTAGCATGGCTTAAAGAACATAATATTAATGTAAACTATGACAATGAGTTTAAAAAATTTACAATTCCAGGAAAACAAAAATATAAAACAGTAAATAAGCAAATCCCTGGAGATTTCTCTTCGGCTACTTTCTTTCTTTGTGCAGGAGCAATGCCAAATAACGAAGTTCTAATTCAAGGATTAGATATTAATGATACTCAGGGAGATAAACTTGTATTAGAATACTTACAAAAAATGGGGGCAGAAATTAGGTTAATGAGTAATGGTATTCATGTAAGTGCCAAGCAATTAAAAGGTGCAGAGATAGACCTAAATGCAACTCCGGATGCCTTACCTATGATGGCGGTCCTATCATGTTTTGCTTTAGGTAAAACACGCCTATATAATGTTCCTCAGGCAAGATTAAAAGAAACAGATCGTATTTCAGTTATGAGAGAAGAACTAACTAAACTGGGAGCCAATATCAAGGAATTACCAGACGGATTAGAAATTGAAGAATCTCATATGTTCCCGGGAGAGGTAAATGGTCATGGGGACCATCGTGTAGTTATGGCACTTGCCATTGCAGGGACTATTCTCAAAGGAACGACCATTATCGACGGCTATGAAGCAGTTGATGTTACATTTCCAACTTTTCTGGATACCCTCAAATCTATTGGGGGGAATGCTTATATTGTTAATGAATAGAAGTAAAAAAAGATAACCAATAGAGTATTAGGAGATTAGATTTGAAATTAGTTATTATGGGTCCCAAAGGGGCTGGAAAAACAACTATCGGAAAGCACATTGCAAATATTACGGGATTAACATATTTTGAAACAGATGAGATGATTGAAAACCATTATCTAAGTGTTACAGGTGTAAAGAAAACATGCAGACAGATTTTTATAGAGAAAGGAGAAAAATATTTCCGTGATTTAGAAACAAAAATAGCACAAGAAGTTGAATATATGGATTGGTGCTTAGTTATTACAGGTGGTTCTATAATGTTAATGGCTCCCAATCGCCGTAAAATTAGGAATAACTCTTTATTAATATATTTAACTGCAAATAAAGAAATACTATGGAAAAGAATCTCTGAACACGGTATTCCTCCCTGGTTAGAAAATGTGGATAATCCAGAAAAAAAATACTATGAGGAGTTGGCTTTTAGAGAAGAAATACTTCAGCCCTTTGCAGATGTTTTTATCGATACATCACAGGGCGACCCCATAGATATTGCACAATTAGTAGTAAGTCGTATAGGTGAAGAACTTGCCATACATACAAGATCGGCCAATACTTTTGGTGAGATAATCCGAGTTACTACATTTGGAGAGAGTCATGGACCCGCTATTGGAGCCATCATGGATGGTATTCGCCCCGGTATTGAACTATCAGAAGAAGACATACAAAAAGAGTTAGACCGGCGTAGACCGGGTCAGAGTTCAATAACTACAAAAAGAAAAGAATCGGATAAAGTCCACATTCTTTCGGGTATATTTGAAGGGAAAACCACAGGTGCTCCAATTGGATTGGTTATTTACAATGAAGATCAAAAATCACATCATTATGATGAATTGAAAAATGTATTCCGCCCGGGACATGCTGATTTTACCTTTTATATGAAATATGGTATTCGAGACCATCGAGGTGGTGGAAGATCTTCTGGAAGAGAAACAGCGTGTCGTGTGGCCTGTGGGGCAATTGCAAAAAAAATTCTTGAGAGAAAAGGAATAAAGATTATTGCTTATTCCGTCGAAATTGCAGGAGTATCACTATCATCCAAAGGTTCTTATGAAAATATTGAGAAGAATCCGGTAAGGTGTAAAGACATGGAAACAGCAAAAGTTATGGAAGAAGAAATTCTAAAGGCAAGGAAAGATGGGGATTCTGTTGGAGGAATTATACAACTTGAAATACATGGTGTTCCCCCCGGTTTAGGGGATCCTGTATTTGCAAAATTAGATGCCCGTTTAGGTGGGGCCCTTTTGAGTATTGGTGCGGTAAAAGGTATTGAATTTGGCGATGGTTTTGAGTTAGCACGACTTCGGGGAAGTCAGGCAAACGACCCTATGGAGAATGGGACATTTTTAAGTAACCATGCAGGTGGAATTTTAGGGGGTATAAGTACAGGGCTACCAATTGTTGCAAGATTGGTTGTAAAACCTACTTCCTCCATTGCAAAAACACAAAAAACTATGGATATTAATTTTAACAATTGTGAATTAAGAGTGCATGGTAGGCATGACCCGTGTATTGTCCCAAGAGCCATTCCTGTTATAGAGAGTATGACAGCACTAACAATTTTAGATATATGGGAAGTTCAAATACGTCTAAATCCAGAATGGGCTAAAAAATGGGGAGTCCCTTTCTGATAATAAAAAAGCATTTTTGCTAATAATAATCCTTTTTTGTTATCATTTAAAAAACAGATGAGGAAAATTTATGATTATATGCCCTCATTGTAATAAACAAAAAATCGGTTCAGGCAAATTACCCCCAGATGTTGTAATGATTCTTCCATGCCCCTCATGTCATGAATTTAGCATTGTATTTAGAAATAGAGCCATTCCAATTAATAGACGTATTATAGAAAAAGGTTCTAGAAAAGAAAGAGTAGAACATTTAGCGAGTATTGTCGAAATGTTTCTTGACCTTGCTATGCCTGAATTAGAACGAGAGAATAAAGAAATAGACAACGATGACAAACAAGAAATAGTTGAAGAAGAAAGACAGAATATATTTAAACAACGGAGCGGACATCAATCCTTAACAGGCAACCAACCATCTCCTATATCCGCAGAGGAAATAAAAATATTTATAGAAAAAGAAATTAATTCTATCGATGACCCTGAACTCTTTAGAAAATATTTTGGTGAGAATTAATTTTTTACATTAATGTAATTGACAATATCCTTCTGCAATTCCTTTATCCAGTCAACAACTCTCTGTACTGTTAAATTGCTTTCATTGTCCTGGTCAATAATTAAACCACAAAATTTTTCTCCTATTAAAGCACGGGAAAAAATATAATTATAACCTTCATTTTTCCAATAGCCGATAACGATTGCTCCATTATTTACAACAGAATCATAAATTTCTCTAACCCCATTTGCAAACTGTTCAGGAAACATAACACTATCTCCTAAGCCAAACAATGCAACCAATTTACCACTTAATATGTCTTTGTTGAATTTCGATAAACTATCTTTCCAGTCTTTCTGTACCTCTCCATTGCTCCATGTAGATGTACCGAATATAAGCAAGTCATAGTCGCGAAATGTTTCTATATTAATAGTTTTAATATTTTGGACCGTTACTTTATGCTCGGCTAATGCAAAAGATATCACTTCTGCAACATAAGCAGTATTACCTGTATTACTTCCATATCCAATAAGAATTTTCACATTTTCACCTCTAAAATTAAAACATTTTTTTATTTAAAAAGATTTCTTTATTTGTTTATTCTTCTATATATATCCCAGATTTTTTTATATTTATTGTTCTTTTTAATATCTTTTCCAATTCAACAGAGGGCAGCTCACTTGTAGAAGTAACAATTTCTTTTCTACCATCAGGATATAATATAAATGTGTCCTCAGATTTAACCCCTCTAGCAGAAGGATTCCATGCAAAAGCACTTCCAAACAAAATTTTTTGTCCTAATTCTTTTTCAACCAGCGAGGGATAATAAGTGTCAAGGACAGGGAAAACCTCTCCAGGTTTTCCTTTACAGGTTCTTCCTGCGTAACCTGTTGCCCCACCTTGGTGATGATTGTGCCATTCATTTTCAGGAAATCCCATTAACCGGTAGGCTTCTATACATTGTGAAAAAACATCGCCTAATGTTTTTCCGGGTACAGTTGCTTCCTGGACCAATGCATCCACACAGCATATTTTTTCATAAGCACTTTTTGTCTCATCAGATACCATCCCTACTTGTTTAAATCGTGTGAGTGAAACAACAAGTCCTTCCTTCAAAAAACACCCCACAACCATTACTATGTTTTCTACTCTTTTACTATTATTTTTTGATAACAATGATGATTCTGTAGGTAATGGATGTCTATATTTTTCAATTCTTTCATCACTTGCAATTAATGCTACGGGTACAAGACACCCTCTTTTATGTCCCTCATAAACCAACCTGGCAGAAATCTCAACTTCTGTATCCCCTTTTTGTATTGTTTTTAAAGTGTCAACCATCGCTTCACTTGCAAGTTGTCCCAACTTTTTATACTTTTCAAGTTCTCCATCTGTCAAAAGGGCTCTTAATATAGCCAGGTCATTGTTTACATTTATACCTAAACTACCATCATCAGAGACCCATTTCGATTCATCATAAATTTTGAAATGCTTTCTAACTGTATCAGAAGGGGAAGTGTCAAACCATAAAAAAGAGAGTTTCTTGCATGGTAAATTAGAAAGTTCTTCATCCATAATCCTGGGTTCTTCAATATTATTTCCTACATAATATACTTTCCCTTCTTTATTTATTAATAAGGAATTTGCACCCAAATCTGTGTATTTCCATATGTAATTTCGTTTTCCCCCAGTCGCCATTGCGAAATTATCTATTCTTGACAATAAAATACCTTCATAGCCATTATTGTTTAAAAATGTTTTTATGAGTGCAACACGAATATCAAACAATTCTATATTTTTCATTTACAACTCCTTCTTTTAACTATCATTCTTCCCAGATAATTGAATATAATTATTAATTATAGTAATAATATAGAAAATATACTATCAAAGGCTACTATGGATAACAACTTATTACAAGACAAAAAAATTCTAATCTTAGAAGATGAAATAGATGTATTAAGTTCATTAAAAATTCTTTTTGAGTCTGAAGGGGCAAAAGTATTACAAACGAGTTATGTCTCAGATGCAATCAAGTTAGCCGAGAAAGAACTACCTGATCTTTGTATTTTTGATGTTATGCTACCGGATAAAAATGGTATTCAATTATTTGTTGAGTTTAAAAATCACCCATTTCTGAACAATATACCGGTTATTTTTGTTACAGGTGTTAATACATACGAGTTAGGTAGTTCATGGTCTGCTGAAAAAATATCAGAAGTATATAAAGTTCCTCCCCCGGAAGATTTCTTAGAAAAACCCTTTAATCCCAATGAACTCTTATCTGTTGTAAAAAATGCATTAAGTAATTATTCAGAATAAATATAATTATTCTTTATTAGTCACGGTTTTTAGCATTTCTTCAGGGGTACAAAAACGATCCCGTATTTTACCCATTAATTCTCCTCTTTTTATTTCTGAACTGTCTATTTTTTTCCACTCCTCATAGGTTATAAAGTTAATATTTTTTGATTTTAATAACTGGATTATATCTTCTCTGGAAATATTTTTGTGTTTCTGTTTTTGTTTCAGGTCTTCCAACATATTTTTTACTGTTTCCAGACTATCTGGTTTATTATGTCCAATAAGACCAATAGGACCTCTCTTTATCCAACCAGTAACATACAAACCCGATACTATTTCCATATTTTTAACAACTCTTCCATTTTTGTTAGGTATTATTCCTTTGTTTTCATCATAAGGAAGTCCTGGAAAACGATTTCCCTTATATCCAATGCATGATATAACAAAACTACAATCTAACTTTTCGATGATACCGGTTCCAATAGATTTTTGATTATTAACAGGCCCTTCTAATGCATTTCTCTCAAACATTACTTGTTCTACTTTTCCGTTCCCTAAAATTCGTATGGGTGATTTTAAAAATGAAAAGTAAATCTGTCGTCTCTTTTGGGGATTGTTTGTGGCAAATTTTTTAAAAAATTCAAACATCCTTTGAGTGGAAGGATTATTGTTTATCTCCTCTTTACTAATTTCATTTAATTCTAATTCTGAAGGATCTATTATAATATCTGTATCGCCAACTTCTTCCATGGATAGCAATTCATTCTCTTTAAATTTAGCCTGAGCAGGTCCCCTTCTTCCTATAATGTGAACCTCTTTTACTTTACTTTTTCTCAATACATCTATTGCAATATTTGATATATCTGTTTTGGATAACTCAGATACAGGTCTGCATAAAATTCTTGCAACATCCAATGCTACATTCCCCATTCCAATAATTACTACCCGTTCCCCATCAAGTTTTATATTTAAAGAATGATAAACCGGATGACAATTATACCAACCTACGACAGAACTGGCAGTAAAGCAACCCGGTAAGTCTTCTCCAGGAATGCCTAATCTCTGACTTGTCTCCATCCCACAGGCCAGTATAATTGTATCATAATAGTTTTGCAATTCGGACAATGTTATGTCAATACCAACATCTACATTCCCGAAATAGGCAACCCTTTCATTACTTGCTATGAGGTCAAATGCTTTTGATACATTTCGAATATTAGGATTATCAGGAGCAACTCCTTTCCGGACCAGGCCAAATGGATCCGGATATCTCTCATATATATCTATTTCGCAATCAGGATGAAGACGGAGTATATGTTCTGTAGAAAAGAAACCACTCGGTCCGCTTCCTACCACTCCTATTCTATATTTCATTTTTTAAAACTCCTATTTTTAATGTGCTATAATTATATAAAAAATGAATAATAAACAGTACTGCACTTTAAAAGACTTATAATATGAAAAACACTGAAATAAACAGAAGAACATTTATCGGAGCCTCTTTGTCAACTGTAAGCACTTCCATATCTCTTTCTGCATTTGCTCAAAGTGGTAATGGAAGTATAAATGGTAATACCACTAATAACACACTTCCTTGTGGAAGTATTCGTGGCTTAAAAGTAAGTCGTCTCCTATTGGGTGGTAATTTACTCACTCATTTTACACATAGTCGAGACCTGAAGTATGTTTATAACTTATGTGCTCACTACAATACCCCTCAGAAGATAGTAGAGACAATGCAATTGGCAGAGAAACAGGGTATAAATACTCTTGTCATTCATACAGTTCCTAATATTCTTAAAATACTTGAAGACTATCGATTTAAAAAGGGCGGAAAAATCCAATGGATAATATGTCCAACGGCCTATCCCGATGTAGATTTTGACCTATACAAAGAACAGGTAAAACAACTCATAGATATAGGTTTGGATGCCCTTTATCTTTGGGGTGTAACAGCAGATAGATTGGTTCGTGAAAAGAAAATTTCTGTTATCAAAAAAGCAGTGGAATTAGGAAAAGAAAACGCTTTACCTTCAGGTGTAGGAGCGCATGATCTTGAGGTTATTAAGGTCTGTGAAAAAGAGAAGATTGAAGCCGATTTCTATATAAAAACATTTCACCATCATAACTATCCGACAGCACCCCAAAAGGAACAATTAGTTGAACCTTACACTGAAATACCCGGGTATTGGTGTAAAGACCCTGATGAAACGATTCAAGTTATGAAAGATATTGCAGTTCCATGGATTGCTTTTAAAGTAATGTCTGCGGGTGCTATACCTCCAGAAGATGCATTCCCTTATGTCTTTAATAATGGTGCAGACCACATCTTGGCCGGTATGTTCGACTTTGAAATAGAGCAGGATGTGCAGATTGCTCGGAAAGCAGTCGAAAGTGCAACAAGAGAAAGACCTTGGAGAAGTTAACCCTTATTCAAAAAAAGTTTTATTTCTCTTCCTATCTTTAATTTAAGTGTTTTTTCTGCAGAATCACGATTGACAGCTATTTCCAAACGATTTCCGCTTCCAAACAAACAAAGTGCCTGTCCAATTTCTACATTTCCATAACTTACTGAAAAAGATATTTTTTGAATATTTCCCTTTATTTTTGCATACAAAGGTGTTGAATCATTTAAGTGTTCTCTCTGTATATTTGTTATCGCATTTCCAAATCGGTCTATATGAATAATCGAACCGTATATAACATTATCAACGACTTTGATAGAAGGTATATTTAACACCAACATATCCTCAATTGTTGGTCCAAAATCTTCCCAGTTTCCTCCTTTGGCTAATTGAATCGCGATGGGAGCCATTATGTCTCTTCCATGGAATGTGTTACTGATGGAATGACTGAAAGTCTTAAAATACTTTACATGTCTTGTTTCTGTATGCTTATTTTTTATAATAAATGAAGCAAGACCGTTATCCGGACATATCAAATATTTTTGACCTTCATGAATTAATAAAATTCTTCGGTCTGTTCCTACACCCGGGTCTACTACTGCTATGTGAATTGATGGAATTTGCCAATAGTCCCACATTCTTTCTAAAAATAAAGCGCCTTCTATTATGTTTTGTGGACTAATTTCATGTGATAAGTCAATGATTGATATATTAGGTAACGCGGAGAGAAGGACACCTTTTATCTCAGCAACATAAGGGTCTTTATTTCCAAAATCAGTAAGCAATGCTATATGTTTTATTTTCTCCATTTATCCAATCCCCAAAAAAGAATTTTAATATTTGCTTTTTATATTATAAATAGAGACCTCCACATATCAAAAAAGAAAGGAGAATATATGAAAGATAAAATTTTAATATATGGTGCTTATGGTTATACGGGGCTTTTAATTGTTGATGAATGTTTAAAACAACAATTACCTATAATACTTGGTGGTAGAAATGAAATAAAATTAAGAGAAATTTCTCAAAAGTATGGTTTAGAATACCGAGTCTTTTCCTTAAATGATGTCAATGAAATCACAAAAAAATTATCCAATATTCAGGTCGTTATTCATTCTGCAGGCCCCTTTCAATATACCGCAAAAAATATGGTTTTAGCCTGTATTGAAAATGGGACACATTACATTGATATAACGGGAGAAATTGATGTTTTTGAATGGATTGCGACAAAAGATGATGAAGCAAGAAAGAAAGGCATAATGCTTTTACCGGGTGGGGGTTTTGATGTTGTTCCCAGTGATTGTCTCGCTTCTTACTTAAGCTCTTTGTTGCCTGATGCCCATCAATTAACACTCGCTTTTTATTCTAATGGTAAACCTTCCCACGGTACTATGTTAACGGCTATCGAAAGCATGGGAAAAGGCGGACAAATAAGAAAAGATGGGGTACTCGTTTCGGTTCCACCTGCTTATAAAAAAATGAGGATAAATTTTGGCGAAGAAACCAAACTATGTGTAACTATCCCCTGGGGTGATGTAAGCACAGCATATTACTCTACACATATTTCGAATATTGAAGTTTATATGGCGGTATCAAAGGGGATGAGTTTCATGATGCAGGGTATAAAACTAACGCAAAATATTATTGGAACAGAACCAATACAGAATTTCTTGAAGAATTGTATTCCAGAGGGAGGACCTACACCCGAAGAAAGAGAAAAGAATTTCACTTTATTATGGGGTGAAGTTAAAAACAAAGAGGGACTTTATAAGAGAGCAGGGATGAAAACAACTGATGGATATGACCTAACTGCTTTTTCAAGTGTTCTTATAGCAAAAAAAGTTTTAAATGGAGAATATAAATCTGGTTTTCAGACTCCCTCCCTTGCCTATGGTTACAAACTTGTATTAGAACTTCCCAGCGTTGATCTCTGGGATATACAAAAATAACATTCAATCTTTCTAATACCACTAACCTATTGTGTATAGGCTTCTTTATCACAATATATCGTTAAGTTTTCTGACAACATTAATAATGAAGCAGGAAAATGGGTTGTAATTCCGCTTTTTAACAATGTCGTTAGAGCATTGGATTTCGTTTTCCCTTTTACGATTAATATAATTTCCTTTGAATGGATGATTTCTTTCATTCCAAGGGTATAACCATGGGTGGGTTTTTCTCGCGCTTTATCTAACATAGAATGCGTTAAATATTCTGCAGGTACAGTATGAACTTCAGGTATTAGTGTGTTCGCTGGAAAATTCAACCCTATATGTCCATCTATACCTATTCCTAAAATACATACATCAACGCTATATTGTTTTATCAATCTTTTTATTCTTTCACATTCGTCTTCAGGATTTTCCGCGTCAGACCGAAATCCTAATAATTGATTCTTATCAATTCCAAGAGGCCATATAATATTATCTTTTATATAACTCTCACATGTAGAAGGGTCGTCCGATTTTATACCTCCCCACTCATCCAATTTTAATATCTTTACATTTTGAAATAATTCTTTTTGTTGTGGAAATAATGAATACAATCCAAGAGGACTATCCCCGGTTGCTACACAAAGAACTGAATTTGGCTTAAATGATAATAATGATACTATTTTTTCAAAAGCATTTTTGCATAATTCTACATAAGTATCAAAAACTTTTATATTAATCATATATTCTATTGTTTTTCTGTCTCTTTTTCTGAAAAATGTTCAAGAATAGCAGGAATTTTATCCGGCGTTACCTGTCCAAATATCTCTTCATTTATCTCAACTACAGGAGCCAGTCCACAACATCCAAGGCATCGTGTTCCTTCAAGAGAAAATAAACCATCTTTTGTTGTTTCACCAAATTGTATTCCGAGTTCTTCTTTTAATTTATCAACAACTCGTTCTGCTCCTTTCACATAGCAGGCTGTGCCTAAACATACACGAATAAGATATTTTCCTCTCGGAACAAGTCGGAAAAAGTGGTAAAAAGTAGCGACTCCAGATACTTTTGCCATGGGTACCTGTAATAATTGAGCCACCGCATCCATCTGTGTTGTAGCAAGATAGCCAAAATGCTCCTGAACGAGCTGCAATACTTTTATTAATTTACTTTCAGGATGTTCTTCTTTTTTACATTCTTCTATGAATGTTATGATATGTTCCGGAAGTGCTTTCTTAGCAAATTCTTTAACTTCCTTCCAGTTATCTGTTGCTTGTTGTGTATTTTGGTGTGCGCACATTATCGTATTCCTCTTGGTAATCTGGGGTGATAGTGTGTATGTAAAAATTGGTGAGCCCTTTCACTTCCTGGGGCTCCCAAAAATTCCTTATAAATCTGTTTTATAGATGGATTATGATTTGAACTACGAACTTTTTTAGAACTGTCAATAGTGTACAAAGCCTGGGCCCGTTTTGCTAAAAGTTCTGGGTCCAGAAAATGATAACCTTTCGGTGGATACGGTTGTCCTCCTCCCCCAATGCAACCTCCCGGACATGCCATAATTTCAACAATATGATACTGTTTTTCACCCTTTATTATTCTATTAAGAATAGTTTTTGCGTTTGTTAAACCATTAGAAACTGCAACATTAACCTTATATTTACCGAATACAACCTCAGTCTCCCTTAGTCCTTCAACTGCGCGCACATCTGTAAATTCCATTTTTTCGGGAGGTAATCCTGTGAGCACTTCACAAGCCATTCGTAGTGCCGCTTCCATTACACCGCCTGTAGTTCCAAAAATATCCGCCGCCCCGCTGGATTCGCCTAATGGGTCGTCAAAATCACTATCCGGTAAATCTCTCAAATCAATTCCATAACATTTAATCATCCATATTAATTCGCGTGTTGTTAGTACAGCATCTGTATAAGGTGTTCCATCTGGCATTTTATGTTCGTCACGGTCTGCTTCAAACTTTTTAGCAACACAAGGCATTACCGCAACAACAAATATATCCTTTGGGTCTTTTTTTATCTTTTCCGCATAATAAGTTTTTAACAAAACAGAAGTCATACTCATGGGACTTCTACAAGTCGAGGCATACGGAATCATTTCAGGGTAAAACTTCTCAAGGAAGTTAATCCATCCCGGAGAGCAACTTGTCAAAAGTGGAAGCCGTTCTTTTCTTTGCATCCTTCTTACAAATTCAGTGGCTTCTTCAACAATAGTTAAATCTGCGCCAAAGTTTGTGTCAAATATACCGTCAAAACCGAGCAATCGTGTAGCAGTTACCATTTTCCCGGTGGCAGGTGTTCCCGGTTCCATTCCAAAACCTTCACCAATGGCTGCTCGGATAGATGGAGCTGTCTGTATAACCACATGTTTTTTTGAATCGGCCAAAGCATTCCAGACTCTCTCTGTATGTGATTGTTCAACAAACGCTGCTACAGGACATACCATTATACATTGTCCACATTGGATACATACGGATTCATCCATTGCAGAAGCGTGTGCAGGCATGACTTGTGTATAAAAACCTCTCCCGTGCTGACTTAAATTATAGACGCCCTGTACTTCAGCACATACACGAACACATCTACCGCATAAAATACATTTTTCAGGAACGCGGACGACAGATTTGCTTTTTTTATCTTCTGAAAAATGCTTTCTTTCACCCGAAAACAATCTTTCTCGAACTCCTAATGAATAGGATAAATTTTGTAATTCACAATTTCCATCCCTTTCACACGTTTGACAATCCTGTGGATGATTATCTAACAACAACTCTACAATATCTCGTCTTGCCTGGCGTATTTCAGGGCTGTTTGTCTTAATTTCCATCCCTTCCCATACTTTTGTACTACAGGAAGTCATATAAAAATCAAAACCTTTAACCTCAACAATACAGACACGACAGGACCCTTGTAGACTTAAATCCGGATGGTAACATAATCGAGGAATTTGAATTCCTATTTTTTCACTCGCTTCCATTATAGTTGTTCCCTCTGGGACAGACACTTCTTTGCCGTCAATTTTTATTTTAATCATTTTTGCCTCGTTTTGTTTATCTTTATTCATATATAAATCCTTGATTTATCTTTATTTAAAGTTTCTTTACGGCTTTAAATCTACAAACTTCAAAGCATCGTCCACATTTAATACATCGGGCTGTATCAATAACATGCACCTCTTTCCTCTCTCCTGTTATACATGGGACAGGACAATTCTTGGCACATATTGTACATCCGACACATTTTTCAGGGTCAATTTCGTAATGGATAAGAGAACGACATTTTCTTGATGAACATTTTTTATGTTTAACATGGGCTAAATATTCTTCTTTAAAATATGTTAATGTACTTAGTACAGGATTAGGAGCAGCCCTACCTAACCCACACAAAGATGTTTTCTTTACTAATTTAGCTAATCGCTCTAAATTCTCTAAGTCTTTCTCTGTTCCCTTCCCTTCTGTAATTTTTATTAAAATTTCCAGTATCCGTTTTGTTCCCTCACGACACGGTGTGCATTTTCCACAGGACTCATCTTGACAAAATTCCATATAGAATTTGGCGACATCCACCATACAATCATCTTCATCAAGAACAATCATTCCTCCGCTTCCCATAATCGATCCCAACTTACCCAGAGTGTCAAAATCAACAGGGGTATCAAAATACTTTTCTGGGATACAACCTCCTGCGGGTCCTCCTGTTTGTATGGCTTTTGCCTTTTTACCTCCTGCAGGTCCTCCACCAATTCCATAAACAATATTTCTTAAAGTAGTCCCCATAGGAACTTCAACCAATCCTGTTCGCTGGATTTTTCCTGCAAGAGCAAATACCTTTGTTCCCCCACTTTGTTTTGTCCCCACCTGTGCAAACCATTCAGGTCCATAAACAATTATTGGTGGGATATTCGCAAATGTTTCAACATTATTAATTACAGTAGGTTTACCCCATAACCCACTTTCCGTAGGATAAGGGGGCCTAACCCGAGGTTGTCCTCTCTCTCCTTCTACGGAATGAATTAAAGCAGTTTCTTCACCACATACGAAGGCACCTGCCCCTAACCGAATTTCAAGGTCAAAACTAAAATTACTACCTAATATATTTTGTCCTAAAAGATTATGTTTTCTACATTCTTCAATAGCATGATTGATTCTTTCCACTGCTAAAGGATATTCTGCTCGAATATAAAAATATCCCTTTTGTGCTCCTATAGCAAAACCACCAATTATCATCCCCTCTACAATACTGAAAGGATCTGACTCAAGCATACTGCGATCCATAAACGCTCCGGGGTCCCCTTCGTCTGCATTACAAATAATATAGCGTATTTTTTCCTTCGCTTTTCTTGCACTTGTCCATTTTAATCCTGTCTGAAATCCACCCCCACCTCTTCCTCTTAATTTTGATTCTGTTATTTGTTTTACAACCCATTCCGGGTCATTCTTTTCTAATACTTCTTTCAACGCAAGGAAACCTTTATAATGTAGATAGTCATATATACTTTCTGGGTTAACTACACCTGCGTTTCTAAGAGCAATTCGTGTCTGCTTGTTAAAAAAAGCCACATCCCCATACAGATTGTAAAACCTCTGGCTTATGGGTTTCTCTTTTGCTACTAATCTTTGAACCACCTTCCCCTTTTTTAAATGATTTTCTATTATATCATCTACATCTTTGATTGTTTTTATTCTATATATAATATTATCCGGTCGGACCATGACCTGAACTGTCTGTTCCTTTTTCTCTGTTATCGTACAAAAACCTAAACAACCAATACTGGTTAACCACACCTCATCAGGTTTTAAGCCAGATTCAGCAACTCTCATCTCAAATTGAAACCGTAACCCTCCTTCTAAAGCACCCCCGCAACCGGAACCATCACACATTAAAACATGATATTTACATGAATCAGGAGTTTTATCCAGTAAATGTTCCTGTACAATTTTTCCACCGACAACATGGTCCATGAAAATTTTATGAACACTATCTCTTTTAACCAATTGATATTTTACAGGTAATTTTCCAGGGACAAAAACACCTACTATTGGTTCACAACTGCAACGCCCTGTGCAACCTGTTTTTTCTAATATTACATCCTGTCGACCAGATGAAAGGATATGCTTTTGAAATTCTTCGTACACTGTATATGAACCTGCTGCATGTTCGCATGTTGCTGAACCTACGCGAATACGAATTTTTTCACTATATCCTAAAGAATTACGAAATTCTTCAGCCTTTTTGAAAAGTGCTTCAAAATTATTGGTTACACTATTCATATAACATCTTTCTCATATAAATTGTTTTTATAGTTTATATTTCAAAATTTACATGGCTAAATTATAACAAGATTTAAATTAAATTTTCAACTTAACTATATGATATATTAATATATAAAGAATTTGTGAAATGAATAACGATTTATTCCTGCTCAACCCTTATTATTGTAGGGTCAGTAAAAACATCATATTCGTCTCTACTCGTACTCGAAAATTCTGATATAATCGCACCTTCTTCTCCTGCTTGGAACCAATGTAAAGTATTTGGAGGAAGTGTATATTGTTCTCCTGGATTCAATATTATCTCATGCCAGACTGTAAAAAAGACTTTTTTCTCTTCTGGAATTATTGCTTTAGGATTTTTTTTAGGTCTTCCTTCTATATATAAATAAACTTTCCCATACCTGCATCGAAAAGTCTCCTTTTTACCTGGGTCATTTCCGACAGAAGGATGTTTATGTTCCGGGCAAATCATCCATGGAAGCATAATTAATTCTTTAGCACAGTATCTATCTGTATTAATGTAGACAAGAATCGCCAACCCTATCTTTTCGTACATTCCTAATCCAAAGTCAGTGATTTCTATTTCGTTTTGCTCCTGTTGTGTGATTGCTATCCCACATTTTTGCAACATATCAATAGATTTTTGTCTATATATTTCTTTTTTATTTTCGTCCATATTTTATATCTCCTTAATTGTCATATTATACTTTATAGTTCTTTGTTAGAGAAATATTTTGAAAGATATATTTCTCTTATTTAGATTGTGATATTTTATATAAATATCTTTATGAGAAGATATAAAATTGATATAAAAAGATACAGAGAAATTTATATAGTCAAATTACAACATAGACTTTATATCTAAAATAAAAAGGGGCAAGTTTTATACTCACCCCAAATATTTTACAGTTTATCTTTTATGTCGTTTTAAAAACTCTTCAAGTCTTCTTCGTCTAGGGGAATAACCTGTTCAGGATTTACTACTTGTGATGTGTCGGTATAATGTGCTCCTGGCAAAGCATGAATGTCCTTCTTGGCCTTTCTCCGGTCTTGAATTCCCTTGCCTGCCTGGGGTTTTGCTTGGTGCTTCGTTATACTCACTCCCGAAGACCTTATCGTTGTTTGTGTATCTGAAACACTTCCTATTAATGTATCTAACTGTTGAACCATACTTAATAGTTCATTGGCCTGTGCACTCATCTCCTCACTTGCAGACGCTGTCTCCTCCGAATTCGCCGCGACCTCCTGCGTACTCTTATTAATCTCCATCATCGCTGTGTTAATCTGTTCTACCCCCTTCGCTTGCTCATTCGATGCTGAAGATACTTCTTGAATCAATGTAAACATCTTCTCTGCCGACTCTTTAACCCTCTCCAACTGCTCACTTACCCGTTGCGATTCATTTGCTGATTTCTCCGACTGCCGTATCGCCTCCTCTAACATCTGCTGTGTGTTCTTTGCCGCTTCTGCACTTCGCTGGGCTAAACGACGCACCTCCTCCGCTACCACCGCAAACCCTTTGCCCGCTTCACCGGCCCGTGCCGCCTCCACCGCCGCATTTAACGCGAGTAAGTTGGTCTGAAACGCTATCTCATCAATCGTCTTGATTATCCCTGCGGTATTGGCAGAGGCCTGCCGTAACTGTGCCATTTCCTCCATCAAAGTGTTCATTGAAGAAACTGAATTTGTTACAATTTCCCGTACCTCCTTCATCATCTGCTCTGCCTGAGCCGAATTCGCCGCATTCTGCTGTATCATAGAATTTAACTCTTCTAAGGACGCAGAAGTCTCTTCATTGCTGGAGGCTTGTTCACTCGCAGAAGACGCCAGTGATTGACTCGCTTGAGCAACCTGCTCGGAGGCAGAATTAACCTGCATGGCCCCTTCCCGAATCTGAGAACTAATCAATGCCAAAACTTTTACAAGGGAACGAGTAAGAATCAAACTTATAACTACTGCAATTATTATCCCTATGATTAATCCAAAAATAATAATTAGTCGTGAGACATTTAATAATTTGTCCATTGATAGAGAAATAACTTCTTTTTCCTTTCTTACCGTATCTGCCAGTTTCTGTATGGCATCTCTCCCTGCAGTATATGATTCAGCAATGGTAATTAAAGCAAAATCGGACATTGCATTATAGGCTTCCTGAGCTTTTGTGGCTATAGATAATAATTCATCAAACCCTACAAATGTTTTTTCCATGTCTTCAAAAACATTGTTTAATAATTGCATTGCGGTATCTTTGTCTCCTTTCTCTAAAGACATCTTTATTTCTTTTACTCCTTCATGGAATTTTTGATGTGATGTTTTAATCCGTTCAATAATGGTATTGATTTCCGTATTTTTTGTTTTGAATGAAACCATCCATTTGCCAAAATCACAAATTGTATGATCATCCCCTCCTTCAAAAGGTTGACCTGTGAGTATATAGTGGCGAATAGAACTACAAACCCTATAATGGTCGCTCATGAATTTGCGAATATCTCTCTGTAACTCTGTGGGATTGCGTAGGTCATAACTTTCAAAGGTTTTTACTAATTCTACATACTTTTCATGGTCTTTCCACCATTTTTCATGGGCTATTTTGAATTCTTTCCACAATTTTTCTATCTCTTCCGATAACTCTAATTTTTCTATCTTTTCAAAACTTTTTTTCAATTCTTCCTCCGCCTGCTCAAATCGCTTATATTGTTGGGCTCTGGATTCATTAGACATATATACCGATAAGAGTGCATTTTTACCTGCATCAACACGAGGGTATTGTGCTCTAATTAGTAAAGTATATTCTGTCAAAGGTAAATACTGAGAAATTACTATTTTGATCCCTGTCCCTACTCGTGATGAAATAAATATACTGATAGCACCAAGAACCACTAAAATTAAAGTCAGCAAACTGAATCCGATTGCAAGTCTTTTTCCTACAGTTAATGTCTTTTTCATGTTTCTATCCCTTACTTAATTGTGTTTAATTAATATTAATATATATTTTTTTTATTTAGACAAAATTATTTAAACAAATTTAAATCTAAAAAAACAAGTTATTTTGCGGTATTTATTTAATATATTTATTTTTTTTGAAATTTTTAATATTTATTCCTAATTTTTTTATTTTTGCTCGTAATGTATTTGGATTGATTTTTAATATTTCCGCAGTCCCACCTTTACCATCTATTTTTCCGTGTGTTTTGAATAGTATATATTCAATATATCTTTTTATATATTCATTTAGCGACAAGATTTCGTCGGGTTCTTTTTTTTGATCTTTAATAATAAAAATTTGTTTTGTATTCGATAATCCTAATGCATGTTCTATTTCTAATTTTTTTCCATTCCCAAGAATGGCCGCTCGGTCAATTACTGAAGCAAGTTCGCGAACATTCCCGGGCCAAGAATACTGACAAAGGAGTTCGATATCTTTCTCTGTCGGATAAACAACCGGCAAACTGAAACGCTGAGCAGATTTCTCTGCAAAATACTTTGCCATTTCTGGAATATCGTTTTTTCTCTCTCTCAATGGTGGAAGGATAATAGGAAAGGTTGAAATACGATAAAACAGGTCTTCACGAAATTTCTTTTCAATAACTAATTGAGCGAGGTCTGAATTTGTAGCGGTTACAAGACGAACATCTACATGAATGGATTCTTTTCCACCTACTCTTTCGAGCCATCCGTCCTGTAATATCCTTAACAATCGGACCTGTGCATTTAAGGGTAGGTCCCCAATTTCATCGAGAAACAAGGTCCCGCCATCTGCTCTTTCAAACCAACCTATATGCTTTTCAATGGCCCCTGTGAAGGAACCTTTTTCATGACCGAATAATTGCGAATCAATTAATTCCGGTGGGATAGCACCACAATTTACGCGTATGATAGGACCTTGTGACCGGTTGGAATTTTTATGCAGGGCACGGGCAACCAATTCTTTTCCTGTTCCTGTCTCGCCTAAAATTAAAACAGGTAGGTCAGACTTAGCCACCAATTGTACTCGTTCCATAACATATTTAAGTCCTGTTTTTTCTCCGATAATTCGCTCTTCAAAGGATTCTCTCCCTAACTTTCGCAATAAAGTTATCTTTTCCGCTTCTTCTGCCTTTTTTAAAGTTTCTATTTCTAAGATTCGTAAGTGATTTGTAAGAGCAACAGAAAAGGGCTTTTGTAATGCAAGTAAGATGGACGGAATGCTTTCAGATATAGGTTGTTTTTTTATTAATACACCGACCATAATCCCTTCGGTAGTATTATTTACTACTAATGGTGTCAGGAAAATGTAAGGGAAGTATTCTGTTTCGTAAAAGAAAGAGAGAATATCAGATAAGTAATCCTGTGCCCATATAGAAGAACCTTGCAAGACGGTATTTTTTTTCGTAATTTTTTTTATGCTATATAGAAGATCATCTGTTATCGCGATGTGATTGTTTGTGTTCGTTTCCTTTTTGTTGGGTATAGATAACTTTTCCATAACTTTCAAATGTTTATTTATAATTAAAATTTCAATATTTTCAAGGGAAGGAACCTCTTTCTTTATTTTTGGAACTAATTCTAAAAGGAAATGTTCCATTCTATTATGCTTGGCCACCTCTTTCCAGATGTCTAATATTGTATCCTTATCCATATCGAACCCCTTTACAACTGTTATATTTTGCATTATAAATTACCATATATTTCAATTATATATTGTATATAATTTAACAATATTTTTCAATTACTATGTAAGTCTTATTTTTATAGTTATTTATAACTGTGAAATAACTTCTATATATGATGGCATTTTATTTGCTATAAATCTATAAATATGTCATAAAATAAGGAATATAATATGTTTCAGAAACTGATATTTTTAACACTTCTAATTTATTTTGTTTCTTTCAGTGGGTTTAGTGAAACAATAGAACTTTTAAATGTTTCTTATGACCCAACTCGAGAATTGTATAAAGAAGTAAATAAGGCTTTTTGTGAAAAATGGCGAAAAGATTATGGAAAAGATTTAATTATAAAAATGTCCCATGGCGGTTCTGGAAAGCAGGCAAGGTCAGTAATGGAAGGATTAGAAGCAGATGTTGTAACATTAGCGTTAGCGTACGACATTGATGCAATAGCCAAATCAAGAGCCCTTTTACCCAGGGACTGGCAAAAGCAATTACCAAATAATAGCTGTCCGTATACTTCAACAATAGTTTTTCTCGTACGGAAAGGAAATCCAAAAAACATAAAAACTTGGGAAGATTTAATTCGCCCGGATGTTCAGGTAGTAACACCCAATCCCAAAACTTCTGGAGGTGCTCGATGGTGCTATTTGGCATGCTGGGGATATGTTTATCGTAAGGAAGGTTCTGAGCAAGCAAGGGAGTTTGTCAAAAAAGTATATAAGAATGTTCCTGTGTTAGATACAGGTGCCAGAGGCTCAACAAACACATTTATTCAAGGGATAGGTGATGTCTTATTAAGCTGGGAAAATGAGGCTTTTCTTGCCATTAAGGAAACGCAGAACAATTTTGAAATAGTATCTCCCGGAGAAAGTATTTTGGCAGAACCTCCTGTGGCGGTTATAGACAAATATGCAGAGAAACATGGGACTAAAGATATTGCACACAAATATCTCGAATTTTTGTATTCCGATGAAGCACAAAATATCGTTGTAAAACATTTTTATCGCTGTAGCAATTCAGAAATATTTAATAATTTTAAAAACCTTTTTTTGCCGGTTCAATTGTTTCGATTAGAAGAGATATACCCTGGAGGATGGGAGGAGGCTCATAAAATTCATTTTTCTGATGGAGGGATTTTTGACCAGATTATGTTAGAAAGAAAGTAAGAGGAGTTAATGAAGGGAATATTGAAAAAAAAATCTATCTTACCCGGATATGGACTTTCGTTAGGGATAACATGGCTCTATTTAAGTTTTATTGTTTTACTTCCCTTGTCTACACTATTCATTAAAGTAGGTAGTGGTTCTTTTAATGATTTCATTTCAGCGGTATTCTCATTAAGAGCCATCAAAGCGTATCAGGTTTCTTTTGGGTTGTCTTTTATATCTGCTTGTATTAACTCTTTGTTTGGTTTCCTTATTGCTTGGGTAATAGTAAGGTATAAAATACCTTTCAAAGGTTTTTGGGATACCCTTATTGATTTACCGTTTGCATTACCCACAGCCGTTGCAGGTATTACTTTGACATGGTTATATGGTCCCCAGGGATGGATAGGTTCTTTCTTAGAGGCAAATGGAATAAAAATTGTTTTTACTCCGATGGGTATAACAATAGCCATGATTTTTGTTAGTTTTCCTTTTGCAATCAGAACAATCGAACCTGTTTTAAGAGATTTAGACCCGGAAATTGAAGAGTCAGCACGGTGTTTAGGGGCTTCTCGTTGGAAAATTTTTCAAAAAATTATTTTTCCAACTGTTCTGCCTTCATTGTTGACAGGTTTTACTTTATGTTTTGCCCGTTCCATGGGTGAATATGGTTCTGTTATCTTTATAGCAGGGAATCAGCCTTTAAAAACAGAAATAGCACCCTTGCTCATTGTAATGCGATTGGAGGAATATGACTATTATGGTTCAGCATCTATAGCCTTGTTCCTATTATTAGTTTCATTTGTTTTATTGTTTTGCTTAAACTTTCTCCAATTCTGGAACAAACGCTACACAGGGATATAATGATGAAATTCAAAAAAGTATTTGTTTATTGTTTTCGTATTTCATTGATTTTAATTTCTCTTTGTTTTCTGTTATTATTTCTTGTTATTCCTTTATTTGTTGTTTTTTTTAATGCATTCAGTCAAGGACTACCTGTTTATATAGGAAATATTTCAAGAAAGGAAACGGTCGAATCCATTCTACTTACATTAAAAATACTGATAATCGTTCTTCCTGTAAACACAATTTTTGGAATAGCATGTGCCTGGTATATTACGAGATATACATTTAGGGGGAAAAAGGTATTACTTACCTTTTTGGATTTACCTTTTACCGTTTCACCAGTTGTAGCGGGTACAATTTTTATTTTTTTGTTTTCCATAAATGGTTTGTTAGGTATTCTTGTAGAAAAATGGGAAGTTCAAATTATATTTGCATTTCCTGGTATGGTTATTGCTACATTGTTTGTTACCTTCCCTTTTGTAGCGAGAGAACTAATACCGATTATGGAGGAGCAAGGTCAAGAGATGGAAGAGGCGGGAAGAATGTTAGGAGCCAATGTTTGGCAGATTCTCTTAAAAATAACACTTCCTAATATTCGATGGGCTTTGTTTTATGGTATGGTATTATGCGCTGCTCGTTGTGTGGGTGAATTTGGTGCTGTTTCTGTTGTTTCAGGGCATATTCGGGGTAAAACCATAACAATACCTCTGGAAGTAGAGATTTTGTATAACGAATATAATCTCGTAGGTGCTTTTTGTGTAGCCAGTTTGTTATGTCTTGTAGGTCTTATAAGTTTAATCTTTAGAAAATGGATAGAAAAACGAGATCCTGTCTATTTGTATATAAAAACACATAAGTATGGAGATTAAATCTTAAATGAGTATAGAACTTATAGATGTTTCTAAAAAATTTGGGTCTTTTGTGGCTGTAGATAGTGTAAGTTTTTCAGTTAATAAAGGAGAGTTACTTGCATTGTTAGGCCCATCTGGTTCTGGGAAAACAACTATTTTACGAATTATTGCAGGTTTAGAAAAAGCAGATTCCGGAAGTGTGATTTTGGAAGGAAGGGATGTTACGAAGGATGACCCACGGGACAGAGGTATCGGATTTGTCTTTCAGCATTATGCTCTTTTTCGCCACATGACTGTGTTTGAAAATGTAGCATTCGGTTTACGAGTAAAACCCCGAAAATTAAGACCCAATGAATCAGAAATACGAAAGCAGGTTATGGATTTACTTTCATTAGTCCAGTTAGACTTTTTGGCACATCACTATCCGATGCAACTCTCAGGTGGACAAAGGCAAAGGGTAGCATTGGCGAGGGCTCTAGCTATTCAACCGTCTATTTTGCTTTTAGATGAGCCCTTTGGCTCCTTAGATGCACGAGTTCGCAAAGAATTGCGAAGATGGCTTCGAAAATTACATGACGAAATACATGTAACCAGTGTTTTTGTTACTCATGACCAGGAGGAAGCTCTTGAAGTTTCGGACCGTGTTGTAATTACGAATCAGGGTAGAATTGAACAAATAGGTTCTCCGGAAGAAGTGTATTTTGCCCCAAGAACACCATTTGTTTTTCAATTTTTAGGTGATGTTAATTTATTTCATGCCCGTGAATTGAGTAACGGAGAGTTAATATTTATACCAGATGATGATAGCGGAGTGGAAAAGAGAGTTTTTGTTCGACCTAATCAGATTTCTATAGCATTGAATTGGTCTCAGAAAAATCCTATTCCTGCGACAATTCATTATATAAATACTGCTGGACCTATGGTTAAAGTAGAATTAAAAGATAAAAAAGGGAATCCTTTATTGGCTTTTATTTCTATAGAAGAATACCAGCAATTAAATCTCAAAAAAAATATGAATGTATTTATTGGAGTAAAGTCCCACCATACCTTTGAAAATATGTCTCATTTTTAATTTAATAATTTATTTTCGTATAATTATGAAACAAAAAGCGCGCCTGTAGCTCAGGTGGATAGAGCAACGGCCTTCTAAGCCGTGGGTCGTGCGTTCGAGTCGCACCAGGCGCGCCATTTTCTTTATAGATTTTCCTCAAATTCTATGGCAATAACAGTATTGTATGGGTCGGGTTCTATTTTTGGTAATTTTATAACAAGTTTTCTTCCTTTATGTGAATAATTTACTTTTTCAGAAGGTGATTTCAATAACCAGACTTTTGTTGGTTTCTTATCTATAGGTATTTTTATTTTTGTTTCTGGTTCATAGTTGAAAATATGGGCATAAAGAAGAGTTTTTCCATTATCTATTTTTTTCTTTGTGTATCTACCCCAAGATGGTTTTTCAAATGGGCTCGCGGTCGTCCCATAAATTGATTCACTGTTTACTTTCATCCACTGTCCTATTTCTTGAAGTCTTTGAACCGATTCTGGGGGAAATTCACCATTGGCCATAGGACCTACATTGAGAAGGAAATTTCCCCCTTTTGAGACAATATCCACCAATAACTGAATTAATGCTTTTGTTGATTTATAAAACTTGTCATCTTCATTGTAGCCCCAATGCTTATTCATTGTCATACAAGTTTCCCAATCAACATCTGGCAATCCTTTATCAGGGACCTCTTGCTCGGGAGTTCCATAGTCCGCAACACTTTCTCCTTTAGAAAACCCGGCCATTCCGGAGCGACTTTTATCAACACGGTTGTTAACAATAATGTCTGGTTGAAGTGAACGGACATAGTTACATAAATCAACACCTTTTTCGTAAGTCCATGTATCTTCCCATTCACCATCGAACCATAATATACCTAGAGGTCCATAGTTATCTATAAGTTCCTTTAATTGGGCCTTCATATATTCAATATAACGGTCGAAATTGGCATTTCCCTCTGGTCGATGTTCTTTTTCCCATTCTCTACGGGGTAAATAATCTGGATGATGCCAATCCATAATGGAATAGTAGAAGCACATTTTAATGCCTTCTTCTTTGCAGGTTTCGGATAGTTCTTTTAAAATATCTCTTTTGAAAGGTGTTGACATTACATCCCATTCGGTTACTTTTGAATCGAATAAACAAAAACCATCGTGATGTTTTGATGTTATTACAATATATTTCATTCCTGCTTCTTTTGCCATTTTTACCCATTCTTTAGCGTTGAATTTTACAGGATTAAACTGGTTGAGTAGTTTTTCATATTCAGGTAGTGGAATCTGTGCTTCGTGTCGTATCCATTCGCCATAGTGATTTTTATCTCCCCACTTACCTGCAGGTATGGCATATAATCCCCAGTGAATGAAGAGTCCAAATCGTGCTTCACGCCACCATTTCATTCTTTGGTCTTTCTGTTCTTTAGTTTCTTTTGTAAAATCTTGTGCAACGGCATAGAAAGAGAATGTAAAGATTAAAGTGATAGCAAATGCGAAGTAAATAGAAGTTGTCATTTTATAAGTTTTGTTCATGTCTTTCCCTTTACCTTGTTTGTTATACGATTTGATACATGTTTTCACCGATGAAAATAAGATATGATAAAAAAAGAAGAGAAGTCAAACAATATTTTTAATTTTTTTATTCTGTTATTAAAAGTGTTATAATATTTTTTAGAAAGAATAAATATGAGGGTTTATTTGAGTATAGGAAGTAATTTAGGGAATCGGTTTGATAATATTAAATTAGCCCTCAACAAATTAAGCCAGATACGAAATACAGAAGTTAAAAAGGCTTCGGGAGTATATGAAACGGAGCCGATAGGAAAAGTTGAACAGCCTGTATTTCTTAATATCGCAGTGGAGATTGAGACGGAATTAAATCCGCTTGAACTCCTGAGCGAATTAAAAACAATTGAATATCAGTTGGGAAGGATACACCATGAACGGTGGGGACCACGAATAATTGATATAGACATTATCTTATATGATAATGTATGTATCAATGATAAGAAATTAATACTTCCCCACGCTGAGTTTCGCAAACGGAGATTTGTATTACAACCGCTTGCGGACCTGTGTGGTAAAGAAATTGATCCTATAACGGGTAAAACAATTGAAGAATTACTTTTAAGTCCGGAAGTTGAAGGTAATGTGGTTAAAACAGAGTTAAAAGTAACTCCTTGAACCGCTCCGCTTGGAGCCCAAAAGGGACCGGGACGGATTCAGTAGATGAAGTCACGGTTCAGGAGATAAAAATGAGTAAAAAAACAGTAGTACATTTCTTAGAGCAGAAGCAGAAGAATGAAAAAATCGCTTTACTTACAGCGTATGACTTCCCGACAGCCCAATTAGTCGAGGAAGCAGGTGTAGATGGTATTTTAGTCGGTGATTCATTAGGAATGGTGGTAATGGGGGGGGAGAATACATTAAAAGTAACCATGGATGTAATGCTTTATCACACTTCTATTGTTACTCATGCGGTAAAAAGTACCCTCGTAATTGCGGATATGCCTTTCTTATCCTATCAGATCTCACCAGAAGATGCATTAAGAAATGCAGGGAGATTGGTATCCGAAGGCGGAGCACAGGCTGTAAAATTAGAGGGTCCTGTATCAAAATATGGAGAAGCCATTGAAAAGATAATCAAATGTGGTATTCCTGTAATGGGGCATATTGGATTAACTCCCCAATCCATTCTTGAGTTAGGAGGTTATAAAATTCAGGGACGATCAGAAACCTGTCGTAAAAGATTGAAGAAAGAAGCAAAAGAATTACAGGATATTGGATGTTTTTCCATTGTCCTTGAATGTATTCCATCAGATTTAGCAAAAGAAATAACAGAAAGTTTGGATATTCCGACCATAGGTATCGGTGCAGGACCCGATTGTGATGGTCAGATACTTGTATGTTATGACATATTAGGCTGGGGAAAGGCACGGTTTGCAAAAACATATATTAATGCTCGTGAAAACATGAGAGAATCTTTTTCTCTGTTTGTTAACGAGGTAAAACAGGGAAAATATCCAGAAGAAAAACATAGTTATTCATAATTAGGAGAGTTTTTTATGGAAATATTAAACACACCAGAGGAAATGCGGAACTGGTCCTTAATCCAGAAAAAAGAAGGACATGTAATAGGATTTGTTCCGACAATGGGGGCTCTGCATGAAGGACATTTAAGTCTAATGAGGGCTTCTGTTGCAGAAAATGACGCATCTGTTGTGAGTATTTTTGTAAATCCGACACAATTTGCTCCTAATGAAGATTTTGAGTCGTATCCGCGGTCTTTCGAAAAGGATAGCAAAATGTGCTTTTCAGTGGGTATCGATGTCATTTATGCACCTACTGTTGAAACTATGTACCCAGAAGATTATTCAACTTATGTGGTGGTTGAAAAAGTATCGGAAGGACTATGTGGGACATCTCGCCCGCATTTTTTTCGTGGCGTAGCAACTGTAGTTACAAAATTATTTAATGCCGTTCTGCCTGACCGTGCTTATTTTGGTCAGAAGGATGCGCAACAATGTGCAGTAATTAAGAGAATGGTTCGTGATTTGAATATGGGAATAGAAATTATAGAAATGCCAATTGTAAGAGAACCGGACGGGCTAGCCATGAGTTCCCGAAATAAATATTTAACACCAACACAAAAAAAAGAAGCGTTATGCTTATCAAAGGGGTTATTTAAAGTTGAGGAAATTATAAAGGGAGGAGAAAAATCCGTTGAAAAAATAAAAAAAATTCTATCTTCAGAGTTGTCAAAAGTTGAAATTGATTATATTGAAGTGGTTGATCCAGAAACAATGAAACCGAAGGATGTGATTCAAGGTGAGGTATTGATAGCAGTTGCAGCCTGGGTAGGAAGGGCTAGATTGATAGATAATATAAAAATAGAAGTTTAACATAATGGAGGCTTGATAATGTATCTGACAATGTTAAAGAGTAAAATCCATAGGGCCAAAATAACAGAAGCAAATTTAAATTATGAAGGAAGCCTTACAATTGATGTAGAGTTAATGCAAAAAGCCAATATACTTCCTTATGAAGCCGTTCATGTTTTTAACATTAATACAGGCGGCCGTTTTGTAACTTATGCTATTGAAGGGAAAGCAGGTAGTGGGGTAATTTGTCTGAATGGTGCTGCAGCCCGTTTAGGACAACCCGGTGATTTAATCATTATTGTTTCTTTTATACAAGTTCCTGAGGAACAGGCAAAAGAATGGAAACCTATAGTAGTCCATGTAGATTCGAATAATAAGGCGGATTAAAATAGGTTTTAGAGTTTTATTTTATAATCCCCACCTTTCTGTGAAAATTTTCCAATATTTTTGTTATTATAAACCTTTAATTATTTCATAATTTCTTAAAGGGTGATAAATGACACATCGAGAAAGGCTTATTCGTGCTATAAATTTTATGGATGTAGACCATGTACCGATGGATTTGGGAGGAATGGATTCTACGGGTATAAGTGCTTTTGCCTATTCCAATTTAGTTAAATTTTTATGCTTACAAGAAAGGCTACCTTATGTTCATGATACAGGTCAAATGCTGGCCTTACCTGATTTGGATGTACTTGATATCCTGGATTGTGATGTGATTTCTATAAGAATGGGTTTTGCAAATGGTTATACAAATGAAGATGACTGGGGAAGATTCAATTTTGGTGGTAGGCTGGATGCAAAAGTCATTAATCCTTCACGATTTGAAGTTCTGCCTGATGGAACAATACTACAACCTAAATTGGGTTTAAAAATGCCTACTAATTCTTATGTCTTTGATTCTGAACATGGTGGACAACCTGTCTTTTTTGATGGGGATTTACCCAAACTTGATTTAGGGAAAATAAAAGAAGATTTGAATGCACATCGGTTAAGTGAAGAAACTATAGAAAAAGTAATAAAAATATGTGAGAAAGTGTATAAAGAAACAGACCGTGCCCTCTTCTTAAACGGTCCTATGTTAGGAATAGGCATAGGAAACTTTGGTGGTGTGGGTTATTTCCCATTGTTGTGTTTGACCGATGAAGACAAAGTAAAGGAACTTCACGAACTATTATTAAATCACGCTCTTTCAGAATTAGAACGGTTGCTTCCTTATGTTAAAAATTATATTCATATTTATATGTGTAATTCAGATGATTGGGGAACACAACATAATTTAATTGCTTCGCCGGAGATTTTTAAAAAACTGTTCCTCCCTTATTATAAGGAATTTAATATACATATCCATAGGTTGGCACCAAATGTGAAGACATTTCTTCATAGTTGTGGTGCTGTTTATGACTTGATAGACCTGTTTATAGAATGTGAATTTAATATTTTAAATCCTGTTCAGTGGACTGCGGGACAATATACCCCTAATGATTGGAAAAAAAAGTGTGAAGGGAAGTTATCTTTATGGGGAGGAGGTGTTGATACACAAAAAGTCTTACCGTTAGGGTCTAAGGAAGACATCATCAAACAGGTATCCGAAATTGTGTCTGTTTTTTCAAAAGATAGTGGATATGTATTTTGTCCAATTCATAATATTCTTGCAGAAATTGAACCATGGAAAATTAAAACAATATATGAAACTGCAAAATCAATAAAGAGATAAGATAAACAGATAAAATGTAGTTAACATTGAAAACAAGAAAAGCGTTTTATAAATGAATAAAGATAATTTTGAAACATATTCGGATGAAGATCTTGCCATTCGTTGGAAGAATGGCGATTTAAGTGCATTTGAAGAAATTGTTCGTAGGTATCAAGGAAAAATATATGCAACCGCTTATCGGGTAACCGGTAACCGAGAGGATGCTCTGGATGTGGCACAAGAAGTTCTGATAAAAGCATACGAAAAAATTAATCAATGGGAACCCCGAGGTTCCTTTTTGCCATGGCTTCTCAGGTTGGCGGTTAATCGTTCTATAGATTACCTACGAAAGCGAAAAAGGACAAGCCATGAAAGTTTAAATGAGGGAATTGCCAGAGTTAGTGAAGATGAAATACATCATATTGCTTCACCAACAAATCCTCTGGAACTGTCCCGTGCAAAAGAAATAGATGAAAAAATAAAGAAGGCTTTAACGAAATTATCAAAAACACAACAAACTGTTTTTGTATTGAGGCATTATCAGGGGTATTCTTTGAATGAAATAGCGGAACACTTAGGGTGTACCGTTGGAAGTGTTAAAGTCCATTTATTTCGTGCATTACAAAAATTAAGAAATGAATTAGGAAAATTCGATTTATGAAAGTAGAACTTACTTCATGGCTTTACTGCATTTTTTATCCTTGCAGTTATTATGAGAAATTGATTGTCTCAGCATGCTATGATGAGATTAGTGATAAAGAAATGTCAGAACTAAAAGGGCATATTAAACATTGCGATAAATGTAAAGAAAAATATGATAATCTGTTTGATTTTATATATAAACTAAATCATATTCAGAGTGTGCTAAATAATACTAATGTTAATGAAGACATAAATGTTTTACCTTATATCCTCAATAGAATTTCTGAAAAAAGAGACCTCACTTCTCCCCAATTCAACCCTAAATTAAAACTTGTGTATAGTTTTGGAATTGTTTTCCTCGTTATTGTATCCAGTATCCTAAGTGTATATATTTTTAATAGAGATAGAATTGAAAAAAATAACACATCTTCTTCTTTATTGTCGAGTAATGTTGATACTTCACTTTCTTATGAGGGTCCCCTTGAGAAACAGAAAGATAAATTAAGACAAATTATTAAAGAGAATAGAGGAAAATCCATTGCAGGTCAGGCATTATTTTTATTAGCCGATTTAGAGTATACCACTTCTGAGAATTATGAAGAAGCATATCGATTGTACTCACAATTACGGGAGAACTATCCACGATTATTCTCTTCTACATCAGAAGCCGTTTATCGTTATAACCTTTTGGAGGAAACAAAAAGAGATAATTTTAAACCTTTGTATGCATTGAATTCTGCTATAACAAGTCATGATAACCCTATAAAACAATTGGAAAGAATCATAACAAATTATCCAGGGACAATGATTGCCAATTTAGCCGTTTCATCTATGATAGAATGTTTTGGGGATACAAACAGTAGTCAGAACTCTGATAAAAATATAAGAGCTCTTGAGAATATAAAGGGGTATTTAACAGAACCAACTGCTATAGCTCAGGTAAATTATGTATTGGGCAATCTATATTGGAACCAGATGAGAGATTTTGAAAAAGCGAGAACGCTTTTCCAATCAGTTGTCCATTCTGATTCAAAACAACTCCATTCTCTTGCTAATGAGGCACTAACACAACTTGTATCCTTTTCAGAATAGTAATACCCCAATAATTTCCCTTCCTGAATGTTTCTTTGTTTATAATTGTAGTGTTTTAAATTATTTTTCTATATAAGGAAATCTTTCTTTTATGATTGAACCTAAAAGTTTTGAAAAGCAATTTGTTAAAGAGGGAATTATCAATGATGAACAGGCAAAAAAGATTAGAGAAGAAGCCAATGAAAAAGGGATTCCCATAAGCCAAATATTATTACAAAAAGGAATAGCCACAGAAGAGGTCGTTTTTTCTGTTTTAGCAAATTATTGTGGATTAAATTTTGTGATTGTATCCAAAATAGAAATTCCACAAGAACTTATCAAATCTGTACCGGCTCGTTTTGCCACACATTATGAATTTATCCCTATAAAAGAAAAAAACAATACTTTAGTAGTCGCTATTTCTGACCCTCTCAACGCAGGTTTGCTTGATGATATACGGCTTGTTTTAAAAAAAAGGATTGAACCTGTAGTAACAACGCCTAAAGAAATACAACGAGCGATTAAAGAATACTATGGTGTAGGCGCTGATACAGTAGAAAGAATTTTAGTAAGTGAAGAACACATTGGAGAAGAAGTAAATTTAGAGTCTACAGCAATTAGTGCAAATTTGGGCGATGAAACGATTGATGCCTCTATCATAAAGTTTGTAAACGAATTAATTGTAGAGGCAATTCGTGCAGAAGCAACCGATATTCATATAGAACCGTTTGATGATTACTTGCGCGTACGGTTTAGAATTGATGGGATTCTGCATACAGTACCTACACCACCTTCCATAAGAAATTTTCATTCTTCTATAGTTTCCCGTATAAAAATAATGGCAAACCTAAACATCGCAGAAAAAAGATTACCACAGGATGGAAAAATCTTAGCCAATTTAGGTGATGGGAAGTATGATTTGCGAGTCTCAATTCTCCCCACACCTCATGGAGAAACCATTAATATTCGAATATTGTCGAGAACATCAATGTTTTTAACCCTTGACAAGTTAGGTTTTTCCAATGACGACATAAAATTATTCAATTCTTTTATAACAAAACCGTATGGAATTATTTTGGTTACAGGTCCTACAGGAAGCGGAAAAACAACAACTCTATATGCTGCATTGGACAAATTGAACAGAACCGATAGAAAAATAATTACAATTGAAGACCCTATTGAATATCAGATGCCAGGTATTACACAAATGCAGGTACATCCAAGGATAGGTTTCGATTTTGCGACAGGGTTACGTTCTATGCTTCGTCATGATCCAGATATCATGCTCGTTGGCGAAATTCGTGATTATGAAACAGCAGAGATGGCTATTCGTTCCAGTTTAACAGGACATTTGGTTTTAAGCACATTACATACAAACGATGCCCCTGGTGCAGTTACTCGATTAATAGATATGGGCGTAGAACCTTTTCTTATATCAAGTACTTTGATTGCCTCAATGGCTCAGAGGCTTGTCCGTAAAATCTGTAATGAATGTAAAATTGAAGATACACCTGATCCGTATGTTTTAGAAGCGGAATTTGGTTATAAGGAAGGAAATAAAAAAGTCATGTTTTATAAAGGGAAAGGATGTGAACGCTGTCGTTCCACAGGCTATCGTGGACGGATGGCAATTTGTGAGATTATGCCTTTTTCTCCTGCTATAAAAGAACTAACCGTTCAGCGGGCTACTTCTGTTGCAATAAAAAAACAGGCATTATCGGAAGGTATGAAAACATTACGGTCTTCTGGTTGGCAAAGGATCATTGAGGGGACTACAACTGTAGAGGAGGTTTTAAGGGTTACTGCAGATGCAGAAATCATGGAGGGGATACATGCCGACATTTGAATATGAGGTAAAAAAAGGACCGACCGAAGTTATTAAAGGGAAAATTGAAGCAGAATCTCGAAAATCTGCAGTGAGCAGGCTCCGGGAGCTCGGTTACTTCCCGTTAAAAGTAGAAGAAGTCTATACAGGCACTTCAGATAAAAAGAGAGAAAAAAGAAAACTTTTGCTGTCTGGATGGGATAGAGTAAAGTTAAAGGACCGGAATATATTTCTTCGGCAATTAGCGAATCTATTCGAGTCGGGGATGGTTTTGACTCGTGCTTTGAGAACTATAATGGACCAAACCCCTAATCAAGCAATGGTCAGGATTGTTAGACAGATTTATGAAGATGTCCAAAAGGGGAGTAATCTTGCAGATGCTTTTGAGAAGCATCCTGCAATATTTTCGCCTATGTATTGTAGCATGGTTCGAGCAGGGGAAACAGGGGGAATGTTGGATGAAGTGTTATGGAGAATAGTTGCATTTAGTGAACAGGAAGAAGAATTACGAGGAAAAGTTGTATCTGCATTAATTTATCCTGTTTTTTTATTAATCGTGGGAAGTATTGCCATTTTTATCCTTGTGTCTTTTGTATTCCCAAAATTTATTGCAGTATTCGAAGATTTTAATGCCCAGTTACCATTACCGACTATTATCGTTATGAAGTTTTGTGGTTTTATGGGTACATGGTGGTGGGCTGTTGTTTTGGTAGGAATTGGGATTGTATTGGTGTTATATTCTTATGTAAAGACATCAGAAGGCAAAAAACAAAAAGATACCTTTTTCCTGAAATTCCCTGTTGTGGGAGGTGTTATTCAAAAATATGAAATGGCAAAGTTTGCAAGAACATTTGGGACATTAATGGATAATGGGGTTCCTGTTCTTACTGCATTACGAATTACAGGAGAAACAATGACCAATACCGTAATTCGAGATGAAGTACAATCCACCCATGAACTGGTAAAGGAAGGTGAAAGTATTAGTGATAGTTTAAAGAAATGCCCTCATTTTCCACCAATTGTTGTAAGCATGTTTGCTGTTGGAGAAGAAAGTGGTAGAATTGGAGTAATAGCGAAAAGAATTGCAGATGCCTATGATATTGAAGTTGACAGGGCTGTTAAGGCTATGGTTACCTTGTTTGAACCTCTTTTAATTATTATCATGGGTGTAATCATTGGTTTTCTTGTTATTGCTATGCTATTACCAATGCTTACATTAAGTTCTGCTATCGGAACTTAAAATATATTATAGAAAGGGCAATTTTATGGTGAAAGTGTTTTTTGTTTTATGTCTATTGTTTTTAACTTTAGTAATAACAATTCAGGCAGAAGAATCCTCTCCTATTATCCCTTTTGACCTTCGTTGTGAGTATTTAAAGAACCCCCTTGGGCTTGATGTCTCCAATCCTTGTTTAACATGGAAATTAGAAAATCCTTCAAATGAAAAAGGTTTATTTCAATCTGCCTATCAGGTTATCGTTTCTTCAGACAAAGAAAAGTTAAGCAAAAATGAAGGAGATTTTTGGGATACTGGAAAAGTTCAAAAAAACGAATTACAGATAACTTACCAAGGTAAAAGTATTCCAAAAGGTACAAGAGTATGGTGGAAGGTTCGTGTCTGGGACCAGAAAGGACGCATATCTTTGTATAGTGGACCTGCCTTTTGGGAAACAGGTTTGTTAGCAAATGAAAACTGGATAGGTAAATGGATAGAACCTGCAATAGATATTTATCCGCGAAATTTATCAGGAAAAGAAACCATTCATTTTAATCCGGCCCTCTTATTTCGTAAAACTTTTAATTTAGAGAAAGAAATTGAAAAAGCGAGGTTATATATAACAGGTTTAGGATACTATGAATGTTTTATTAATGGAAAAAAAGTGGGTGACCATGAATTGGACCCCGGATGGACAAATTTTCAAAAAAAAGTATTCTATTCTGTATACGACATTTCGGATTATCTTAATAAGAAAAATAATATAATTGGAGTACATGTTGGTTCAGGTTGGTACAACCCATTACCATTAAAAATGTGGAAACGATTTAATTTAAGAGAATATTTAACAATTGGAATTCCCAAAGTAATCGCACAAATTGAAGTATCTTTCGAGGATGGTTCAAAAACTATAATAGGAACAGACGATACCTGGAAAACAGAACTTTCTCCTATAGTAAAGAATAATATATACCTTGGCGAGGAATATGATGGAAGAAAAGACCCTGTAGGCTGGAATAATAGTATTGAATTTGATGATTCTAAATGGAAAAATGCATTTATACCGGATAAAGTTAATGTGGGCAGTTTAATTGCTCAGCCTATACCTCCTATTAAAACTGGAGAACAGTATCCTCCTATAAGAAGTGAAAGAGTTGGAGAAAATAAGTGGATAGTAGACTTTGGACAAAATCTCGCAGGTCGAATTTATATGAAGGTCGAGGGCCCAACAGGGCAAAAAATACAGGTTAGATATGGTGAACTACTCTATCCTGATGGCAATTTAAACCCGATGACATCTGTCTGGGGACAAATTAAAAATCATCTGATACCCGATATTTCTGAAGATCCGTTTACTGCTGAGCAAAAAGATGTATTTATTATAAAAGGGACAGGTATTGAAACTTTGACAACGCGTTTTACTTACCATGGATTTCGGTACATAGAAATTGACGGTATTAGTGAATTTTCAAATATAAAAGAAATATATGCAGAACGACTTTATACTGCTGTTGAGAAAAATGGTGAAATTGAGACATCAGAACCTTTACTTAATCAAATTCAGAAAATGTGTGTGGAAACTCTAATTAGTAACTTGCATAGTGTACAAACAGATTGTCCACACCGTGAAAAATTTGGTTATGGTGGAGATATTGTATCTACAAGTGAGTTTGCTATTTTTAATTTTGATATGTCTGCTTTTTATAGAAAGGTTGTAAGAGATTTTGCCGATGAAATACGCTCGAATGGAGGTTTTACAGAAACTGCACCGTTTGTAGGTATCGCAGACTGTGGATTTGGTGAAGGTAGTGCTCCTATTGCATGGGGTTCCGTTCATCCTTTCCTTCTCTGGAATTTATACCAGTATTATGGTGATAAAACAATTATTGAAGAACAATATCAGAATTCTAAAAAGTGGTTTGAATTGTTAGTGAAAAGTGCAGAAGATGGGGTTATTAAACAATGTATTGGGGACCATGAAAGCATAGTGGATAAACAAGTAGAAGTTAGTGCTACTGCTTATTATTATCTTAACGCAGTGCTTTTAAGAAAATTGGCAGGGATATTGGGGTTAAAAGATGATGAAAACTATTACAACAAGATCTGCGAAGAGATTAAAATAAAATTTAACAGCAAATTTTTTGATGTAACGAATGGAAAAGTTGGTATTGGTTCGCAAGCAAATCAAGTTCTATACTATTCATTTAATATGGGAAAACAAGAAGAAATAACACTTGCAGGAAACTGGCTAATTAATGATGTTATATCTCGAAACAACAAACTAACAACAGGAATTTTTGGAACAAAATATCTGATGAGTACCCTTTGTGAAATGGATAGATATGACCTGGCTTACAATATTGTTTTGCAAAAGGACTTTCCCGGTTGGGGCTTTATGTTAGAAAATGGAGCGACTACTCTTTGGGAACATTGGGAGTTTAGTGATAATACTTTTTCTCACAACCATCCTATGTTCGGTTCGATAAGCGAATGGTTTTATAAATATTTAGGTGGAATTTCGCCGTCTGACACTGCATATGGTTTTGATGAATTAACCGTCAAGCCTATGTTTCTATTACCAATTCAGAAAGTTAACTGTATATACGATAGTGTTCGTGGAAAAATTGTTTCCCAGTGGGAAAAGATAGATAATGAAATTAACTGGTATCTCCAAATTCCTCCAAATTGTAAAGCGAATATTATTTTGCCCGACAGCTTTGAAAAAATAACTTTAGATGAGAATGAATTGGAAAATAATACCACTGTATCGGAATACACCAAATATAAAAATAAGGTAATATTCAAACTTCAAAATGGCAGATATAATATTAAATTAAAATAATTAAGATAGACTTATTTATATAAAAAGTTATTAATTTTTCTGTGTTCCAATTAGACCATCTATAACCAGTTTCTTACCATCCCACATACCTGTTTTTATCATACCTAATACCATTATTTCAATAATACCATCATCATATATCTTGTATTCTGCTTCAATTCCTTTGGTAGTTAGTTTATTAACAACTCCACCTTTTAATAGTACCTTATCTTTACTTAAAAACCTTACATCAAATTCCTCAAATCTCCAGAATGTACCGATAAGGCTTCTGTGAAGGTCGTTTTTAGGTAATTCATTATCACTAAGGTTAGCTTCATTAGTATTTATTTCTTTTTGATTATATGTTCCAGCAGATGGTATTAGAGGTTCTACTTTTATATCGTCCGCATTTTCTTTATTTTGGTTACAACCTGAAATAATTCCCAATAAACTAAATAATAAACAAAATGCTTTTATTATTTTTTTCATTCACAATTCCTTTTTATTAAAAACCTTTTATTCCATGCAATTTAACAATTCTCTTCCTATCTCATTATTTAAATAGAAACCTTGTGGGGTAGGCTTGAATCTCCCTTGATTATACTCTAAAAGTCCTTTTTTTATCAGGTTTGTTAATGCAGGACCAAAATCTTCAATTATGGATGAAGAAAATCTTTGAAAATATATATTTTCATCAATTCCTTCTGTAAGTCTAAAATACTGGACTAAAGTTTCTAATTTGACTTCCTTATTGGATAAATAATCTCTTTCATCTTTTATACCCGGAAATTCTATGTATTTTTCAACATCAAAATAATTTGCACATCTTATGTTTCCTAAAAATGAAAACGCGCCAGTACCTATTCCTAAATAATATTTGTTGTTCCAATATATTAAATTATGAACACATTCAAATCCTGGTTTGGAAAAGTTTGAAATTTCATAGTGTTTGTAAGCATTCGAATTTAAATATATTTCAGCGTATTTATACAATTCAAGACACAAATCATCATCTGCCATTTCGTTAAGTTTGTTTTTATATAAAGGAGTTCCTTTTTCAAATGTTAAATTATAAGTTGATATATGATAAGGATTTAAATTTACTGCTGTTCTTAAATTTTCTTCCCAAATCTTTTGAGTTTGGAAAGGAATTCCAAAAATAAGGTCTAAACTCCAATTATTAAAATAGTCTGATATTATTTGACACGCTTTCATTGCTTTCCTTGCATCATGGCGTCTTCCTAGATATCTTAAGTCTTTATCTGAAAATGATTGAACACCTATACTTACCCTGTTAATACCGATACTTTTTATTTCTTTTATCCATATTTCTGATATATCATCTGGATTTACTTCTATTGTAATCTCTGGGTTTGATAAGCCAAAAGATTTATAAACATGAGCAATAATTCTATCAATTTGTGTTGGTTTTAAGAGAGATGGTGTCCCTCCTCCTATATAGATACTTTTTATTTTAATTTTATGATAAAAAAAATTTCCTAATTCATTTATCAGAGCTGATATATAAGTGTCTATTGTATCATTATTTATAGTAATGCTAAAAAAATCACAATATTCACATTTTATTTTACAAAATGGAATGTGGATATATACTCCTATTTCTTCTGGCTGATATTTTTGTAATAGTTCTATACTTGTTATCATTTTCAATTCCATACAGATATTATATTATAATTTTTTTTTGAAATATGAACGCTTTTAATGCTGTTTAATAAAACTTAAAAAGGTTATTTTATGAATGCTGAATTAGTTATGATAGGAACAGAACTTCTGTTAGGTCAAATTATCGATACAAATGCAAGTTATATGGGGGAAAAACTTTCTGAAATTGGTGTTGATGTGTATCGCAAAACCACAGTCGGCGACAATAAGAGTAGAATAGTTAATGTAATAAAAGAAGCCTTCTTGCGTAGCGATGTAGTAATATGCAGTGGAGGACTGGGACCTACCGTAGACGATATGACAAGAGAAAGTGTTGCTGAGGCTACAAATAGTGAGTTAATTTACCATTCAGAACTATACCAAATGATATTTGAGAGATTGAAAAAAAGAGGCGTTAAAGTTTCAGAAAATAACAAAAAACAAGCACTTCTTCCAAAAGATTCTATCCCAATACACAATCCTGTCGGTACAGCTCCTGGCTTTATTAAGGAATATAATTCAAAATATATTGTGTGTCTTCCAGGTGTACCTTTTGAATTAAGGCCTATGTTTGAAAATACGGTTATTCCTTTTTTATGTCATAAATATTCTATTGGAAATCGTCTATATATAAGAGTATTAAAGGTTTATGGTTTGGGAGAATCAAGAATAGATGATAAATTAGGTGAGTTATTATATTCCTCATCTCCAACAATAGGACTTCTTGCATCACCTGAATGTGTACGCATACGATTGGCTGTCAAGGAAAGTTCTGAAGAAGAAGCAGATAAAGTATTAGACGAAATGGAAAATAAAATTCAACAAAAGTTACCAGGTCTCATCCTACCCGGAGAAGATTATTCTCTTGAAAAAGCATTGGATAACATATTAGCAAAGAGAAAGAAATCTATTACAATAATAGACGCACAGACTGCAGGAATGGTTATTTACCGTTTAATCCAGGCCAAAGTAAAAAGTTTTGTCCTTGGTGAGGTTTTTCCTTCTATAGAAAATGACCAAAAAATAGAAAAATTATTTGATTTGAGGAAAGAGTATCTGTTAAAATTTCCTTTTGCTTACAATTTAATAATTTATCCTGACCTTAGTAAAAAGGTAACATGTGTAAATTTGTCAGGAAATGAGAAAGAAGAAATTCACTGGGAACTACCCTTTTATGGGATAGAAGAAAGGGACCGGGTAAGGATTTCAGTGATTTCGTTAGAGCAGGTTCGGAGGAAGTTGCTAAATATTGAGTTTAAAGACAGTTGAATAGACCCGGCATAACTCCAGAATAGAAGGAGTATTAACTATGTTCCCGATGTTAGCAATATTATTACTTTCAACACAACCTATCCAGCCTTGTATAGAGGGAATTGCGTCATATTATACGACTGCACAAACAGGTTTTCTTACTGCTTCGGGGGAATATCTAAAAGACCATGAATTTACTTGTGCAATGCCTTTTGGGACCTTTGGCGATTACTACCTTGTAGTGAACGAATCAACAGGGAAATCCGTGATTTGTAAGTTAAATGACCGTGGTCCTTATATTAAAGGACGAGTAATTGACCTTTCATATTCTGCAATGAAGGCATTAGACCGAAGAAAAGGGTTGATAAAGGTGAAGGTTTACCATCTGGGTAAAGGTCCTTACATGACAGGACCTGTTAAACTACTTCACTAATTTTTTATTTGACAGGTTCAAGAAAAAGCCCTACAGGAATTTCATTAATAGAAATCTGTTTCATTTCTGGAATCTCTGTATCTGAAATAGATATTGTTTCTGCTAAGACTTCCTTGGAAATCATCTCTTTATATTCAGAAAAGGCTTCTTTAAGTGCATTGCTACCCGCTGTTAAAGTTAATACAATCCTTTTATCATAAGGAAGTTGTTTTGCTTTACGAAGTTCCTGCACCTCTCTAATTAAGTCTCGCATCCAACCTTCTTTTCTTAATTCTTCAGTAATAGTTGTTGTTAAAATCACCACCATATTCTTACCTTGTGATGCAGTAAAACCTTCTTTTGGAATAAGTTTCACGCTTAAATCTTCTTCTTTAAGAGAAACTGTCTCCCCTTCTATCTCTACGATATATTCACCATTTGCTGTGATATCGTGGTATATGGTAGCACCATTTACAGATGAAATAACTTTAGCAAGCGATTTTACTTTATTCCCTAATTTAGGTCCTAAAACTTTATAATTAGGCTTTATCTCATAATTAACATATAATTCAGGTTGCTCTGAAAATTCGATTTCTTTAATATTCAGTTCTTCCTTTACTATATCTGTATAGGAATCAACTTTTTCTTTTAATTCTGGAGTTGATAGGACGATTTCACATTTTGCAAGGGGTTGGCGAACCTTAATATTGAACAATCTACGGGCATTTAATCCCAAAGTTACTGCTTCCCTTGCAAGTGCCATATTTTCAAGGAGCAAATTGTCAATTTTATCTAAATTAGCTGTAGGATATGTAGATAGATGAACACTTTCTGTAGCAGTTTTCAGAGGTTTCGTAAGGTTTCTCCATGTAATTTCTGAAAAGAAGGGAACAAATGGGGCGGAAATCCGTGCAAGATTGATTAAACATTCGAAAAGAGTCCAGTATGCATCTGCTTTTTGTTCTGTCCATACACTATCCCAAAAACGAGGACGACTTCTACGAACATACCAGTTTGATAAACCTTCTAAGAAATCAAAAATAGCCTTTGCAGAAGGATAAGTTTCATATTGATCAAGAGCATTTCGAACCTGAACAATGGTTTTGTTCATCTCGTTTAATATCCACCGATCTAATTCATTTCGTTCATTCCATGGTCTATATGCTTTTATGGGGTCTGTTGGTGGAGTATAATCCTTTTCTGTAATTTCTTGTGGATTGGAAGAAACATCTTTTAGTAATTTTAATGGAGCCCCATCTGCAGTAAAACCATCCAGATTCGCATATATAGTAAAGAAACTGTACACATTATACCAGCGGATCAAAAGGTCGCTTTGTAATTCTTCAATTAGTTTTTCCTGGAATTTTGTTGTAGCAGTCGGTGAATTTTTGGCAACAAAACTCCATCTAAGAGCATCAGCACTATATTTGTCGAATATATATTTTGGTTCTCTGTAATTTTTTAGCCTTTTCGATAATTTATATCCGTCTTCACCTTGTATATGTCCTAAACAAACACAGTTTTTAAATGGGTGAGGGTATTCTTTTTTATCCTTAAACAATATAGTGCTAATTGCCAATAAGGCATAGAACCAGCCTCTTGTCTGGTCTATAGCCTCACTAATGAAATCAGCAGGAAAATTTTCCATAAAAACTTTTTCAGAGCCTTTCATATAAGGGTATCCCCATTGAGCAAAGGGCATACATCCTGCATCAAACCAGCAATCAATAACTTCAGGAACTCTTCGCATACGAGAAGTCGGGTCTTGGGGACTTTGATATGTAATAGCATCTATGTAAGGTTTATGTACTTTCAAGTTTTCATTCAATTCAGGATTTAGTTTTTTAGCATTTTCCCATACATCCAAACCTTCAACACCTGGTTTTGAGATTAACTCTTGATATGATGAGATACATTCCATATATCCTGTCTTTTCACAAATCCATATAGGTAGAGGTGTTCCCCAGAATCTTTCTCGCGATAGTGCCCAATCTACATTGGTTGCAAGGAAATTTCCAAAACGGCCCTCGCGAATATGTTCAGGTTGCCACGATATTTTTTGGTTGTTTTTTAGAAATTCATCAATAAATTCGGAAGTTCTTATAAACCAACTTTGACGAGCATATTGTATAAGTGGGTCATTTTCAGCCCGAGGACAGAAGGGATAGGCATGACGAAATTGTTCTTGTATTAATAAAAGTCCCCTATCTTTGAGTATACGAATAATTGATTTATCGGCATCTTTACAGAACTTTCCACTTAGAGGTTCTCCTGTATATAAATCTTTTTCTGTAACTCTTTCATCAAAAGTGCCGTCGGGCTTAACAAAACAAAGGAAACCAATTCCTTGCTCTTTACATACTTTATAGTCATCTTCACCAAAGGCAGGTGCTATATGAACCAGACCCGTCCCTGTTTCAATGTCTACAAAATCTCCTGCTATAACTATCCAATGTTTGTCAGAAGGCCCTATTCCTTCAATTTTTTGTGGTATATCGTATTGAAATAAGGGTTGATATGATAATCCTACCAAGTCCGATCCATTAAATGTTTTCACGATTCTTATATCATCGCCTAAAACTGATTTTGCCACTGCACTTGCAACAATCAGCCATTCTTTATAATCATTTTTATTTACTTCTACCAGTGCATATTCGATACAGGGCCCAACACAAATGGCGCAATTACTCAGTAAAGTCCACGGAGTTGTTGTCCATATTAAAAAACTAACATTATCCTTCTCAGAAAAACCTAATTTTTGTTTACTGTCGTTTGTAAGAGAGATACGAACTGTGATAGAGGGGTCTTCTATTTCTTTATATCCTTCACCGACTTCTCCAGCAGAAAGTGCTGTTCCTCCTTGAGCCCACCACCAAACTACTTTATAACCTCTATATAGCAATCCCCTATCAAACAACTGTTTTAATGCCCACCAAACACTTTCAACATAAGACTGGTGATATGTTACATAGGCCTGTTCAAGGTCAACCCAGAATCCAATTCGTTCTGTCATTTCTTCCCATTCTCTTTGATAACGAAACACGGACTCGATACAGGCTTTATTAAACGCTTCTATTCCATAAGTCTCAATCGCAGATTTGCCTCCATCTATAATTCCCAGAGTTTTGCAAACTTCGATTTCAACGGGTAATCCATGTGTATCCCATCCTGCTTTTCTTTCACAGTAGTAGCCATCCATTGTTTTGTAACGAAGGAAAATATCTTTAATCGTTCTTGTTAAACAATGTCCGGGATGGGGTAAGCCATTAGCTGTGGGAGGACCTTCATAGAACACAAATTTAGGAGCATTTTCCCTTTGCTTTAGACTCCTTTGATATATCTTTTTTTCCTTCCAAAATTTAATAATTTCTCTTTCTGTTTGAGCAAAATTGAACTGGGATGAAGGAACAACATCATCAAATACTTTATTGATTTTATTCTTCTCCATTTTATTACTCCAAAAAAACAAAAACATTCTTTTTATACGATACTGGGAACAAAAATGAGATGGGAGATATAATATCAAAAATTAGGCAAAAATATCTATAAATCAATAGTTATCAGGGGTTAATTGCCATTCATTTTGATATCTTTTATATAATACAAACATTTCTGGAGGAATTTGTTTCTTTAATTCTTCTATATCATTTTGTAATTCAGGGTCTAGAAAAAAGGCGGTATCTAAATAGCATACAGCAGGTTTCCAACGATTGTTTTTAATAAAATATTTCGTTTCTTTTATAAATATTTTTGCCAAATTTTTTTTAGATTCGTTGCTTTCAAAATTATTGATTGATGCTAAATTATATTTCTTGAAAATTGGAAATAATTCTTTTTGTAAAACTTCGGGTGTTGCAAAGTCTTTATCTCCCCAAAGGTCTGTCCAGTATAATCTTCCATTATAACCAGATGATAAAGCATACCATCCTAAATTCTTCCATCGTGCAATTTTGTGCCATTCACGGTTTAAAAATACAGGTGAAAAATTAAGGATAAGGAAAACTATTAAAATAAAACCTGTAATTGTTTTGTTACAGTATCGTTTTATGATTTTTTCTTTTATAGATTCTTCCGAATTTTTTACATAAAAATTAAATAAACCGATAAGGGAACACCAAAACAAACATCCTGTTGTGATGTATCTTGATGATAATGCCTGTCCTAAACCCATTCCGGACCTACCTAATACAAGTAATATCCCACTAAGTAAAGCAAATAAAGATAATCCTTTCCAAAAAAAATATTCTTCAATATCGGGACGGGTGAGCCGCTTTATATACAATACTTGTTTATCTTTTTCAAATTTACAAATTTGGACCTGTGTAACGATAACATTTTTTGTTTTGTACAGGAGCAAAACCCACAGTACAAGTCCCGTTATTCCAAATAAATAAGATAAGGTATTTACCTCCGGGATTTTATTTCCATGCCATGGAGGTGTAAAAATAAATCCTGATATGGGACTTCCACAGTAAAGCAAAAAATATAGGAACTTATGTAATAAACCTGGGTTTATATCGGTTTTCGAAATGGATGGAGTTTGATAGTTCGTAAAATAAAATGTAATAACAGCAATAGTACATAATACCCAAATAATAAGTAGCATGTAATTCTTTTTTGATTTTGCTATTTTGTAGGTTAAAATAGGAAGAGAAATAAACCAGATTAACAGACCATTTGCAAACGAAAAAGAAGCAAAAGTTGATAATGATATACAAATTATTAATGTTAAAATATTCATTTTATATTGAAATATCACAAATAATACCAATACACATAAAAGATTTGTAATAAACACCATAAGTTGTAAACCCCAAATCCAGTTTTCCATTTGTGACCAAGAAAACAGTAGTAATGATGTATAACATAGTGCAAAAAATTTGACAATATTGATTTTCGGATAATTGGGGAGTCTATATACAATTTTTCCCTTTTTTTCGGAGTTTATAATATAACTAAGGACAATATACAGGACAATAACGGATGTAACACTGCAATAAAGGATAACCATTTCATTCCACGATGTTATCTTTGCAATCATAAGAGTAATGAGTCTTGGTATAAAAGGTCTGTGATTGTTTTGCAGAAAAAATAGATCGTTGAGAGACAGTGTCCCTTGAGATAACTTATCATAAAGAGGTAAATACAAAATCTCATCCCAATATGGGAAACGATAACCAAATAAATATACAAGAACAACTATTGTAAAAATAGGTAAAATTGGCACAAAAAGATAAATAATAGATTTTACATATTTCATATAAAACCCTTACTTTTTATTTTATTATAAGAATTTTATGTACCAATTATATATGTATGGTTTATAATAATTCCATCGTTTGAACTATTTTTTTCCCCTTTGGTATTATTTTTCGTTAAAATAATAAATAGATATATTAAAAATTATTAAAGGAGTGATTAATCGATGAATGTAAAGATTACAGGTAGACACATGGAAATGTCCGATGCATTAAAAAGTTATATTGAAAATGCTTTAAATAAGTTAACTCATTATTTTGACAAAATAATAACAGCAGATGTGATATTGGATGTAGAAAAACATAGACATATCTGCGAGATAAACATTAATGCAAATGGTATGCGTATACATAGTAAAGAAATATCAACAGATATGTATGCATCTGTAGATGCAGTAATTGAGAAATTAGACCGACAAATTCGTAAATTTAAAGATAAAATAAAAAATCATAAACCCCGTAGTTTTGTGGAAACAAGGAAATATAAACATGTAATACTTGAAATTAAAGATGAGGCTGAAAAAATAGAAAGTAAAGTTAACGAAACAGATTCGGGAATATCTCATGAGATTGTACATCGAGAGCAAATAGTGTTAAAACCAATGACTGTCGATGAAGCATTAATGCAAATACAACTTTTGGAAGAGCCTTTCCTTGTATTTATTAATCTTGAAACATCTCAAGTTAATGTTCTGTATCCGAGGGGGAACAGTACTTATGGACTAATAGAACCACAATTTTAATCATATTTTTAATATAATAATCAATAATATTGTAATTTTGAAATCATTCTCTCAATTAGTGAGATTAATGAATGTGGGAACATGATCTACAAATAAATTTTAGAAAAAGGGGGTCTATTCCCGTAGCCTCACTTTTTAGAGAGTCTGTTTTTGCGGAATTGGGGTTAAAAATTATTGCAGGTTTTCAAGGTATTCGTAGAGAAGTACTTACGGCTGATGTAAATCGTCCGGGTCTAGCCTTGACAGGATATCTAGAATATTTTGCGAATGATAGAATTCAAGTTTTGGGTAATACAGAAATTCACTATTTAGAAAGGCTTTCTCCCTCTGAAATTGAAAATCGTTTGCAATATATGTTCTCATTTGAAATACCTGCTTTCCTTTTATCTCGTTCCTTAGTCCCGCCACAAATTTTTCTGGATATTTGCAATCGACATGGTGTTCCTGTTTTACAATCAAACCTTACAACAGACCAGGTTATAAGCAAAGTAATTTTATTTCTTGCAGAGAAATTTGCTCCTGAAACAACAATTCATGGGACTGTGGTAGATTGTTATGGTATAGGTGTGGTTATTGTGGGAGAATCCGGGATCGGCAAAAGTGAAACGGCTCTGGAACTGGTTGAGAGGGGACATCGTCTTGTTGTTGATGATGTTGTACGGTTAAGAAAGGGTATTGAAGATGTTGTGATTGCAGAAAGTGACCCACAATTAGAACATTATATGCATATTCGTGGGATCGGTGTTGTAGATGTATTGTCAGTATATGGAGCGGGTAGGATACGGAGACGGAAACAAGTAGGTCTTATTATTGAACTTGTGGAAAAAATGGAGGATTATCATATTATTATTGATATATGGCCAGAAAAAGAAATTTTAAATGTAAAGGTTCCTTATCTTAAAGTACCTGTTGGTCCTGGAAGAAACCTTGCAGTTATTGTTGAAGCGGCCGCTTTAAAATGTCGTATGAGAGAATTGGGGATTGATATTGACCAGAAATTTTCAGAACGTTCAAAACATGCCACCACCTATTACCAAAATTTATAATAGGAAGTAGTATCAATGAAATCAATGAATTTAATATTTGCTTTACATTCGCATCAACCTGTTGGAAATTTCGACTTCGTTTTTGAAGAAGCCTATCAAAAAGCATATTTGCCGTTTCTCAAAGTGCTTAAAGATTTCGGGGATATAAGTATTACTTTACATATAACGGGACCTATCTGGGATTGGTTAGATGTACAGCATCCAGAGTTTTATGATTTCTTAGGGGAATTTGTAGAAGGGGGGCAAATAGAATTAATGGGGGGGGCCTTCTATGAACCCTTGATTTGTGCAATACCAGAGGAAGATGCATTAAACCAAGTTTTTTATATGCAGGAATTTTTCCATAAGCGTTTTGGGATAAAACCTCGAGGAATGTGGATAGCAGAACGGGTTTGGGAACCTTATTTCCCAAAGATATTATCTAAAGCCGGAATTGAATATACAGCGTTAGATGATACACATTTTTTAAGTGCAGGGTTAGATCATAATGATTTGTTTGGGTATTATCTTACAGAACACGAGGGATTTGTTGTTAAGGTCTTCCCTATTCTTGAAAAGTTGAGATATACCATCCCTTTTAGACCTATAATGGAAACAATTGAATTTTTAAAAGAGAAATCGTATCTCTATTCGAATGTATGTGCTGTTTTTCATGACGATGGAGAGAAATTTGGTATTTGGCCCGGAACTTATCATAGTGTTTATGAAGAAAAATGGTTATATAATTTTTTTGAAACGGTATCCAATGAAAAAAATTGGCTAAACTCTGTTACTTATTCCGAGTATTTAGATAATAACTCACCATTAGGAAAGGTTTACCTGCCTTGTGCATCATATCATGAAATGATGGAGTGGGTGTTGCCTACAAGGTCACAAAAAGAATATTTAAAATTAAAGAAAGAATTTCAGAATAATTCAGAAATTTGGGAAAAGATATCTCGTTATTTTAAAGGTGGTTTTTGGAGAGGTTTCTTATCGAAATATGAAGAATCGAACAACATGCAGAAGCGGATGTTAAAAACAAGCCGTAGGCTAAATGAATTATTAGCTAAAGATAGTGAAAACATATTATTGAAGGAAGCCCAAAAAAAACTCTTCCAGGGACAATGTAATTGTGCATATTGGCATGGTGTTTTTGGTGGACTTTACCTGAATCATCTAAGAACGGCGGTATACAACAATATAATCGAAAGTGATAAATTATTAGATAAATATCAAGAAATAAAACCTGATTCTTATTCGCTTACAGAAATAGATTTTAATTGTGATGGGAAAAAAGAGATAATTCTTGAAACACACCAAGCAAATTTCTTTTTTAGTCCTGAAGATGGCGGAACATTATTTGAGTTGGATTATAAACCGAAGTCTTTTAATTGTATGAATTTACTTTCTCGAAGAGAGGAAGCATACCACGAAGACCTTTTCAGAAAGGATATTTCGCATGTCGTAGAGGAAAAAGGACATAAAAGTATCCATGAACTGGTAAAAGCAAAAGAAAAAGGTTTAGAAAAATATTTAATATATGATTCCTATTTGCGAAGTTCTATGAGGGACCATTTTTTACCGTTAAATGTTTCTATTGAAGATTTAACAAAGAACACTTATATTAATTGGTGGTCTCTAAAAAATGGGGTATACGATTACCATTTTAAACAGGCTGACATTTCATTTATTGGGAAAGGGGTTGTTTCTATAGGCCATTTAGAATGGGATGTTACATTAATTAAAGATTTTGTTCCATATATATTGAAAAATGAAAATACCATTACATTTGATGTAAAATATAGAATAAGAAATGATTCTCCGGGAGAATTTGAAGGATATTTTGGGTCAGAGTGGTGTTTCAATCTCCTAACAGGTTCTGCAGATGACCGTTTTTTTTATTCTAGAGACAAAATTCTTAACATGCGGAAATTAGGGGATATCGGAGATGAGACAGGGTTAAACCATATATCAATAAGAGATGAATGGCAAGGTTTAGAAATAGAGTTCATTTTTAGTGATGAAGTAAGAGTCTTTAATTTTCCGATAGAAACAGTAAGCCAATCGGAAAATGGTCAGGAAAGGGTGTATCAAGGGAATGTTATTATCCCTTGTTGGAAAAAGATATTTTATCCGGGTGTGAATATTGAAATAAATATAAATGTAAGTATTAAAACAATATAAATTATTATGAATAATAATCGAACAGAAAAAATTATTAAAGTTGTTAATTCCCTAGGAGTTCATGCTCGCCCCGCAGCAATGATCGTTCGTGCTATGCAAAAATATGATGCACATGTTTACCTTATTTACAATGGTAATCGTAGAAATGCCAAAAGTGTGTTACAAATATTAAGTTTAGGCGCACCAAAAGATTCTGAAATATTGGCAATTGCAGAAGGAAAGGATGCCCATTCTGCTCTACAGGAGTTGGAAGATATATTTGAAAGTGGATTTGGAGAAGAATAATGGAGAAGGTTTACCATGGAATTCCTGTATCACCGGGTATAGTATGGGGTGAAGCATTGGTTTATGACCCCGGTGTTATCAATATCCCTCGATTTAAAATAAAAAACCCAAAAGAAGAATATAAAAGAGTTCAATCTGCTATAGATATAACAAAGGAAGAACTCGTTTTATTATATAAAAAGACTCTTGAAAACTTTGGTAAAAAGCAAGCGGGTATTTTTGATGTTCATCTAATGTTACTGGAAGATGAAACTATTTTTGTGGAGTTAAAAAGACGAATTTATGAAGAACTATTGAATGCCGAATCCATTTTATATGATATAGCACAAAGATATGCAAAGGATATAAAATTGACAGGAAATGCTTTCATTGAGGAACGGACTGCGGATATTATTGATGTTATTGACCGTATTATTCGTAACCTTTTAGAACAGAAGCGACCTGATCTTGATAACATAAAAAAACCATGTATTCTTTTATCTTTAGATTTGCCTCCATCAGAAACGGCTCGATTACATCCTGATAAAATACGAGCCATCGTTCTGGAACGAGGAAGTACTACATCTCATGTTGCAATATTAGCAAGGTCATTAAAAATCCCTACAATTGTTGGGGTAGCAAATCTTTTTAACAGTTATACCGGTATTATAAAAGGAGCTGCAGTTGACTCTATTTCCGGGACACTTTATATCAATCCCTCATCAGATACAATAATAAAATTACGGCAAAAAAAAATCCAGTTATCGAGACGACTGCATCAGTATGAGAAAAGAATAATATCTTATCCATCACAAACACAAGATGGGAGAAGGATTTCTGTTCTTGCCAATATTGAACTTCCTAATGAAGTAGATGACAATGTAAAGCACCTTTCTGCTGGGGTTGGATTATATAGAACCGAATACCTATTTTTGAATAAACATACTCCCCCTACTGAAGAGGAGCAATATAATGAATATTTATATGTTGCTAAAACATTAAATCCTTTACCTGTAACATTGAGAACTATTGATATTGGTGGTGATAAATTAGCGAGTTATACAAATTTTATTAAGGAACAGAATCCACAGTTGGGTTGTAGAGCAGTTCGCTTTTGTTTGGCACATAAAGATTTCTTTAAAACTCAACTTCGTGCTATGTTAAGGGCAGCAACAAATGGAAATATCAAAATTATGTTTCCAATGATAAGCAGTGTTGATGAACTTCGAGATGTTAAAAAAATAATGGAAGAAGTAAAGGAGGATCTTTCTCAACAGAAAGTAAGTTTTAATAAAAATCCTGAAATTGGAACCATGATTGAGATTCCCTCTGCGGTTTTGATATCAGAAGAATTAGCTAGAGAATGTGACTTTTTTAGCATTGGAACAAATGATTTACTACAGTACTCTCTGGCTGTGGATAGGAATAATGAAAACATAGCCCATCTTTACGAACCTGCGCATCCCGCTATACTCCGTATGTTAAAAATGACTGTTTTATCAGCTAAAAATGCAAATATTCCGTGTAGTATTTGTGGAGAAATGGCAAGCGACCCACTTTTTACTGAGTTTTTAATTGGCTTAGGTTTAAATAGTTTAAGTATGTCCAGTGTATCTATTCCTCAGATAAGAGCGTTGATAACAAAAATTAATTATGCAGAAGCTTCGGAATTTTCAGAAAGACTTTTGAAATGCTCTTCATCTAAAGAAGTACGGAGTATGTTAAACGAAAGAATTCGAACAAAATATAAAAATATTATATCTATAGCATAAATCTATCCCTTATATGAAGTCTCAAACAACAAAACAAAAAAAAATAACAATATTGGGTTCCACAGGTTCTATCGGATGTAATGCATTAGATGTCGTCCGTTCTTTTCCTGAACAATTTAAAATTATAGGATTATCTGCATATTCCAACATTGATTTATTAAAAAAACAAATCAAGGAATTTAAACCACAATTTGTTTCAGTTGCTGATGAGAATAGTGCTTACAATCTCGAGAAAGAATTTAAAAACATAACTATATTTACAGGTAAAGAAGGACTAAAGCAAATATCAATAATTAAAGTAGACATAGTATTGTGTGCGGTTGTAGGGGCTGTAGGATTGGAACCCTTGTTAAATGCTATAGAAAATAAAAATAATATTGCTATTGCCAATAAAGAACCTCTGGTTATGGCAGGTAGGCTGATAACAAAAAAGGTAAAAGAACACGCAGTAAAACTTATTCCGGTAGATAGCGAACATAGTGCTATTTTCCAATGTTTGATTGGACATGATGTAAACACAGTAGAAAAAATATATTTAACAGCGTCCGGAGGTCCTTTTTATAATAAATCCATAAAAGATTTGGAAAAGGTTACCCCTGCAGAAGCTATTAAGCATCCCCGATGGAGTATGGGGAAAAAAATAAGTATTGATTCTGCCACGCTAATGAACAAAGGATTGGAAATTATTGAGGCCATGTGGTTGTTCGGTTTACAAGAAAGTAAAATTGATGTAGTCATACATCCTCAAAGTATTGTTCATGGATTGGTAGAATTTTTTGATGGTAACATGCTCGCACATTTAGGGCCTACTGACATGAAGTTACCTATACTATTTTCGTTTACATATCCGGAAAGATCCCTAAAGTCAATTAAGAAAATAAATATTAAAGAATTATCCAACTTAACTTTTGATTATCCTGATGAAAAAAAGTTCCCCTGCCTTAAAATTGCGAGAATTGTGGCACAGGGTGGTGGTCTGCAACCTACCGTTTTGAATGCATCAAATGAAGTTGCTGTCCAATCTTTTTGTGAAGGTAAAATTCGCTTTACAGATATATACAAAGTGGTTGAAAAGGTCCTTGAACAGAATTTGTATACTAATTGCAATAACTATAATTTGGAAACAGTTTTGAATGTTGATAAAGAAGTTAGAAAAAAAACTCATGAAACAATAAGACAATTAACAAAATGATAGGGTTTCGATGATGTTATTCAGTATATTTGTATTTATTGTAGTGCTAAGTGTTCTAATCTTTGTGCATGAATTAGGTCATTTTGTTTCTGCAAAACTTTGTAATATCTATGTTGACCAATTTAGTATTGGTATGCCTCCCCGCTTATTAGGTATAAAAATAGGAGAAACAGACTACTGTATTGGGGCTCTTCCTATAGGGGGATATGTAAAAATGGCAGGACAGGAAGATGTTCCATTAGATGATAAAGAAAGAGAGGAAACTTATGGACATGTGCCTCCGGAGCGTTGGTTTAAGTTTCGACCTATTTGGCAAAGATATATCGTAATTATAAGTGGACCTTTTATGAACTTTGTCCTTGCGATTTTTATATATATAATTCTCGTGTCCAAAGGAACTCTAATGCCTGAAATGGAAATTGATTCAAGGATTGGCAAAATAGAAGAAAATAGCCCGGCATACAATGCTCCACTTTTTATATATAATGAATCGAAGAAAAATAGAAATGATTATCCGGAAAATCCTGATGATATAGGATGGAAAACAGGGGACCGTATTCTTTTTATTAATGGCAATGCAGTTAGGAAATTTAGTGATTTATTTGTGAATGCGACATTAGGTGGCCCGTCGGAAGTGCACAAAGTAATCATTGAAAGAGAAACTCCCTTTGGAGAAAAGAAAAAGTATATTTCATTTATAAAGCCTGAGATTATAGAAGGGAGTGAACTTCCTCGTTATGGGGTATCCCCTTTTTACTCTGCTTTGTTAAAAGAAGTTATAAAAGATATGCCCGCAGAAAAAGCGGGGTTAAAAAGCGGAGATATAATTCTCTCTGCAAATGGTATCGTTGTTGACAGAACAACTTTTGTGGAACTTACGGAACAAGCACCTATCAATCAGAACATATCTCTTGTAATTGATAGAAATGGAGAGAAAAAGCATATACAGGTTGTCCCTGTTACAGTGGGTAGATTACGAGGAATTAGTTTAGTAGAAACATTACTTTCAAGTGAAAATAAGAAAGGATTGTTAGTCTTAGATATAGATACAGAAATGCAGACAAAAACAGGTTTGAGGAGAAAAGACATTATCACTAAAATTAATGGAGAGTATTTTACATTAGAGAATTTACATCAATTTGAAAGAGAACACCCCGGAGAAACAATAGAACTGGAGGTATATCGTCCTCCTGTACTATTCGGATTGCTTGAAAAATCATCAAATCTAAAATTAAAGGTATCATTGGAACCTGTTCAAGCGATAGGTGTGGTTTTAGGGGAAAAGTTGATTAAGGTAAATTACCCTGTTTCACGCTGGCTCCCAGAGGCATTCAAACGAAGTTATGAAGATTTAAAACAAACGGTTCTTGTATTAAAAGGCCTAATTATAGGTGCTGTTAGCCCTAAGGTTTTAGGAGGTCCTATAATGATTTTTGACGCTACTTCTAAAGCAGCGAGTATGGGAATTGATTGGTTATTGGGATTAATGGCATTGGTGAGCGTGAATCTTGCTGTTGTTAATTTATTACCAATACCGATTCTTGACGGTAGTCTTGTGCTTATGTTAACAATAGAGTCCTTGAGAAAAAGACCAATAAGTCCTAAAATGCAAGAGCGATTTCAGCAATTGGGTTTTGTTATAATAATACTATTACTTTTGTTGGTTAGTTGGAACGATATAAGAAGAATCTTAAGTGATATTATCCCCTAACAGAGATCAAAATTTTAGAAGGAAGTATTATGAGTGCAGTTACATGTAAATTTGGTGGGACTTCACTTGCTGATGCAAATTGTATTAAAAAAGTAAGAGATATAATACTTTCTTCAAATAATCGCAGGTATATTGTGCCATCTGCTCCTGGAAAACGAGATTCAAACGATAAGAAAATTACAGATCTATTATATTTATGGTATGAGATTGCAAGTAAAGGTTTAGATGCTCATGAACCAGAAAAGATTATCAGGGAACGGTTTGGTGCAATTGTATCAAAACTATCTTTGGATATAGATATAAATAAGGATATAGATGAAATAGCACAAAATGCCGGAAAGTTCGATACTCCTGACTACATGGCATCTCGTGGAGAATATCTAAATGGAAAAATAATAGCAAAGTGCTTAAATGCAACATTTGTTGACCCTGCAAAATATATATTCTTTAATGAATCAGGTTTTCTTGATACAAAAACATATAACATTTTAGGAGAACAATTACAAGGATCTGGACTTTTTGTTATCCCGGGATTTTATGGATCAATGCCTGATGGTACAATAAAAACATTCCCAAGAGGGGGTAGTGATATTACAGGTGCTATTGTTGCACGAGCAACGAAATCAGTTCTTTATGAAAACTGGACTGATGTCGATGGCTTTTGCATGGCTGACCCTAAAATAGTTCCAAATGCTAAAAGAATCGATGAAATAACATACCAAGAACTAAGAGAATTATCTTACATGGGTGCAACAGTATTACATGATGAATCTATCTTTCCTGTTCTTGAAGCTGGTATTCCTATACACATTAAAAATACAAACGACCCTGAAAATCCTGGAACTATTATTGTAAAGAGTAGATTGCCGAAAGGGCCAGTTTGTGGGATTGCAGGATTGGGTGGTTTTAGTATGATAAACATTGAGAAAACTTTTATGAATAAAGAGAAAGGCTTTGGTTTAAAGGTTTTGTCGGTTCTTGATGAATTTGATGTTCCTTGGGAACACATGCCCACTGGAATTGATACAATATCAATTATTATTCGAAATAACGAATTAGGAAATAAAGGACCGTTAATTGTTGATGCTATAAAGAAAAGATGTAATACAGACGAGGTAACACTAACCAAAGGACTTGCAATGATTGCTACTGTAGGGCTCGGAATGAATCATCATATTGGTGTCGCTGCACGACTTTGTTCAGCACTTGCACAGGCACATGTAAATATCCGTGTTATAGACCAGGGGTCCTCTGAAATGAATATTCTCATTGGTGTAGATGAGTCTGATTTAAACAAGTCTATTAAATCTATCTACGAAGCATTTGAAGACTGGCAATAACTAACTTCTAAATATTCATTATTTTTTTATTTATAAATAAGAAAGGAAGGAGTTTTTTATGCGGGGAACTAAAATTGTTTGTACAATGGGTCCTGCAACGAATGACTCAAACATTATAGAGTCTCTTATCCGCGTAGGGATGGATGTGGCACGATTAAATCTTTCTCACGGAACTCATGATTATCATAGGGAAATGTATTTAAAAATTCGATCGATAGCGAAAGACTTATGTAAAAATATAGCGGTTTTGTTCGATCTTCAAGGACCCAAAATTAGAACAGGACTTCTTGAAAATCATAAACCGATAGAGTTAATTCGGGGTAAACATATTAAAATTACATCGGAACAAATCACGGGAAATTCAAAAATTATTTCTACAGATTATTCCCATTTGCCAGATGAGGTTAAACCGGGAAATCGAATACTTTTGGCAGATGGGACATTGGAACTTAAAGTTATTAAGTCACATCCTCCAGAGATAGAATGTGAAGTAGTAAGAGGTGGAATGTTAGGCGAGAGAAAAGGTATGAATCTTCCGGAAATACCGATTAAATTACCCTCGATGACCGAAAAAGATTGGGATGACCTTGATTTTGGTATTAGTTTAGGAGCTGACTATTTTGCATTGTCCTTTGTTCGTTCACCAGAGGATGTTGTTCAAGTAAAAAAAAGATTACAGGATAAAAATAGTCCTGCAAAAGTCATTGCAAAAATAGAAAGACCCGAGGCATTACGGTGTTTAGATGAAATAATTGATGTTTCAGATGCATTGCTCATAGCGCGAGGAGACCTTGCGGTTGAGACAACACTTGAAGAAGTTCCCTTAGTTCAAAAAAGGATTATCCGCAAATGTAATATTGCTGGAATACCCGTAATAACGGCCACACAAATGCTTGAATCTATGACAGAACATCCTATCCCCACCCGTGCAGAAATGTCAGATGTTGCTAATGCAGTACTCGATGGTACAGATGCTGTTATGTTATCTGCTGAAACGGCAACTGGAAAGAATCCTGTATCTGCTGTTGAGGTTATGGATAAGATTATTCGTTGTGTAGAAAATGACCAAAGATATTTTGAGTGTCCTTTTGATGAAATGTGCAAAACACCTTCATTGAAAAGCGATAACAATGTATTCCATAGTAAAATTGAGGATACTGCTATTGCTTCTGGAAAAGCTGTAAAACAATTAGTTATGGCATTAAATACAAAAGCAATTGCTTGTTTTACATATTCAGGCTATTCTGCAATGGCAATATCCAATTCTCGTCCAAAAGTTCCCATCTACGCATTGACCCCGAATGATAATGTTGCTCAACAATGTTCTTTATTCTGGGGGGTTCAAGCAATTAAACTTCCCGAGGTCAATTCTATTGAAAATATGCTTCTTGCTGTTGAGAAGACTTTAATCGCAAGAAAGTTAGTAAAACGCGGTGATATGGTTATAATTGCTGCAGGTTATCCTTTATCAGTTGCATGTCCTACCAATCTTATCAAAGTACATGTAATTTAAATAGAAGATTTATGAACCATCAAGAATGGTATATTAGGGCTTTTGAAAAATGGTATCCAATTATATATAGACATAGAGATAGTAACGAAGCCAGAGAACAAGTAGAATTCGCATGTACAGAGTTGCAACTGCATAAAGATAGCAAGGTCTTAGACCTATGTTGTGGCTATGGTAGGCATTTGGAATTTTTAGATAAGAAAGTATCTTTTACTGTTGGTCTTGATTTATCAATCTATTTATTAAATAGAGCCCAGGATTTAAACGTTCATAGAATTTCCCTTGTAAGAGGTGATGTTCGATATTTGCCTTTTTTTTCTTATACCTTTGACGCAGTTTTAGTTTTTTTTACAAGTTTCGGTTATTTTAAAAGGCATGAAGAAAACATTCAACAGTTAGAACAAATTTCTTATGTTTTAAAAAATGGGGGTAAGTTTTTATTTGATTATTTAAATCCGTTACAGGTCCAGAAAATAAAGGATATAGAAACAGAAAAGAAATATAAATCTTATGTAATAAAAGAAAACCGTTGTTATAATGAAAAGACAAAAGAACTTAAAAAATATGTTCGTATTTACTTAAATGACAGTAAACAGGAGGATTCCTATACAGAAATCGTTAAAGTTTATAGCCTCGATGAGTTAATAAAAATGTTTTCCTCTAATAAATTGAATATCCAGAGAATCTATGGTAGTTATCAAAAGGATCGTTATACTGACGATAGTCCAAGACTGATAATTATTGGTAGTAAACATGAATAATCTTTTTACAGATTTTTTATTATCCCGGGAAGAATTGAGAGAACTTTATCATTGGTTACCCATAGACGGAATTGAAAAAATTAATGATATTGTTAATCAATATAATTATACAGTTAGAAATGGCTTTAAAATACCCTTAATTTTAACGGGTCAACAACCTGCTGTTTTTGGCGGACCTCTGTATACTTTTTATAAGATAATCACATCGTTAAAATTATCTCGAGTTTTAAAACTACAATATAGAAGTGAGACCCTTCCTATGTTTTGGGTTCACTCCTGGGACCATGACTGGAAAGAAGCGTGTTCAATAAATTTTCTTTCATATAATTATGAAATACTTCCTTTCTTATTTAATCCAGATACAGGAGAAAAAGGAAAATCTCTCTATAAACTTAAAATAGATAAACAATACATTCAAGAAAAAATTTTAGATATATTTAATAAAATTAGAGGTTCGGAGTTTACTAATTTTTGGAGAGAATTTCTTATAAATTCATTAGTTGAAAACGATACACTTTCTGATTGGGCTGTTCATATCTTAAAAAAAGTATTTGAAGGGGAAAATATAAAGTGGTTTGAACCTCATAAAACTAAGGATTTTAAAATATTAAAACAAGTTATCGAAATATCTATAGAAAGTCATCAACTATTGTTTGAAAAATTTAACAAAACAAATGATCTTATAAAGAAATTAGGATATAAACCTAAGGTTCATAAATTACCTGAAAATGCTTTTTTCTTTCTTGAGGAAGAGAATTATAGAAATAAAATCCAATTTGAAAATGGTACTTTTTATTCAGAAATATCAAAAAAGACATATACCAAATCAGAAATGATGAATATTTTGAATTACGAACCTGAAAGGTTTTCGCCAAACATACTATTGAGGTGTATTTACCAACAAATGCTTTTCCCCTGTGTCGTTTATGTAGGAGGTCCGGCAGAAGTTGCTTACTGGGCACAGTTAAAAGACTTGTTTTCTCTTTTTAATTTGTCTGTACCTATCATATATCCTCGTAATCGTTTTATTTTATTACCTTTAAAAATAAGAAAATGGTTGGCGGATCTCAACATAGATATTTATGATTTATCCAAAATAAATGATAGTGTAGAAAACACAAATTTCTTTTTTGGCTCTGATAGTCAAAAAAAAGAAATAGAAATAATAAAAATGAAGTTTATTGATAGTGCAAACTTATTTTTTAATAGTTTGTTTAATGTTTTTTCTGATAACTCTTTATATAACTATCGTAAAAAATTTTTATTAAAGATAGATATAGAGTCACAAAAATTAATAGAATTATTTTTAAAATCAAAAAAGAATAAAAATGAAATTTATCAAAAACATCTATATTATATAAAGAATACACTCTTCCCAAATGGAAACGATCAAGAACGATTTTTCTCACCTTTTTCTTTTATTCCTGAATACGGCTCTGATTTCATTAAAATATTAAAGGATAAAACAGATATTAATAATTTTGATATAGGTATTATTGATTTATGAATGAATTGGATATATTAGCATTTGGTGCTCATCCTGATGATGTTGAATTAGGTATTGCTGGTATTATATCGAAGGCAGTTCAGAAAGGTTTGAAGGTTGGTATTATTGACCTAACTCAGGGGGAAATGAGTACTCGCGGTACTATTGAAGAAAGGAAAAAAGAAGCAGAGGAAGCGAGTAATATATTAGGAACTATGGTTAGAGAAAATCTATGTTTGAAAGATTCTGAGATACAGAACACCCCAGAACAAAGGATATCTGTAATTAAAGTAATTAGAAAATATCGCCCAAAAATTATCTTAGGGACTATGTTTGATGATAGACATCCGGACCATCATAACGCTCATTTTTTGATAAAAGAAGCCAATTATTTTTCAGGGTTGTATAAGATAGAAACAGAACATAAACCCTATCGTTGCCAAACATTACTATTTTACTATCCATATTATGAAGTAAAGCCACCTACCTTTATCATTGATATATCGGAATCTTTTGATATAAAAATAAATGCTTTACAGGCATATCGCTCACAATTTTTTAATCCTAATTATTTTGGGAATCAGACTTTTATATCATCAGAAAGATTTTGGCACAGTGTTCGAGACCGTTGTGCTTATTGGGGAGGGAAAATTAATACATCTTATGCAGAAACAGTTTATACTATTGAACCTGTAAATTTAACACCCCTTATACCCCTTGGTTAAAATGAATCCTAAGCATCTTAAAATAGGTATTAGCTGTCACGCATCTACAGGAGGTAGTGGTATAGTAGCAACAGAATTGGGTCTTGCGCTTGCATCAAGAGGTCATGAGGTCCATTTTGTGGCAAATAATATTCCTTTTCGATTGAGAGATAACATTAAGAATGTTTTTTGTCATATTGTTGAACCTATAAATTACCCTGTTCTGAATCACCCTCCGTACCACTTAGCTATGGCATCAAGAATTGCAGAAGTTGTAGAAGAACATTCTATTCAAATATGGCATGCACATTATGCGATTCCTTATGCGAGTATTGCTTTACTTGCAAAGGATATGTTACCTTCAGAATTAAAGTTTTGCCTAATAACGACTCTTCATGGAACAGATATTACAATAGTAGGAGCGGATCCTTCTTTATATAGAGTAACAAAATATGCTATGGAAAACAGTTGTGCTATAACCGCCGTTTCAGAATGGTTAAAACAAGAAACAGAAAGGGAATTCCAATTATCTAAATCTATTTATACCATATATAATTTTGTGGACCCCTCACGTTTTAAATTAAAAAATAAAGTTCATATCCCTTTTTTAGAAAAAAATAAAAAAATTGTTATGCACATATCTAACTTTCGAGCAGTAAAAAGAGTAACGGATGTAATTCGCGTATTTAAAAAGATTTCAGATAAAATGGATGCTCAGTTAATAATGGTAGGTGAGGGACCTGAAAAAGTCTCATCAGTTGGTGTCGCAAGACAATTGGGTATCTTGAATAAGGTAAAATATATAGGAAATTATCAAAATATAGAAGAACTTTTACTTCATGCAGATTTAATTATTCAACCCAGCGAACATGAAAGTTTTGGTTTGGTAGCATTAGAAGCAATGGCAGCAGGTGTCCCTGTTATTGCCACAAAGAGTGGTGGAATACAAGAATTAATTATCGATGGTGAGACAGGTTTTCTGTGTGAGGTGGGAGACATAGAGACTATGGCAGATAGGGCAATACAAATTCTATTTGACAAAAAATTACAGAAAGAGATTGGGGAAAAAAGTATTGATAGAGTAAAGAAATATTTCAGCGTTGAAAAAATACTACCTCAGTATGAGGAGTTATATATAAATACATTAACAAAAAATAGATAAAAATAGAAGAAAAAAATTATGGAAAATAAAAATATAGTAAAAATTGGTATTTTTTATGATGGAAATTTCTTTTTTCATGTAAGCACTTATTATCGATATGTACATCCACCAAGAAAAAGAATATCAATAGGTGGTTTACATGAGTTTATTCGTAATAGAGTTGCGGAGTTTGAGAATATTAGTATCCGGTATGCACATATTGTAACTTCACATTTTTTCAGAGGTAGATTATCTGCAAGAGATGCAGAAGTGGAGGGAAAACTTTATTCAGAGCGTGTTTTTGAAGATATTTTAATGAGTGAAGGCGTTGTTACACACTATTTGCCCATAAGAACTAAAAGTGAAAAACGCCATGAAACAGGCATAGATGTTTGGTTTGCATTAGAGGCCTATGAAGCGGTTATACATAAAGAATTAGATATACTTGTACTAATTACAGGGGATGCCGATTTTATCCCACTTGTTAAAAAGGTTCAATCTGCTGGAGCGAAAGTAATGGTTTTGGGTTGGGATTTTAAATATACAGACGAAACAGGAATGGAACAATCGACCTTAACATCATCAGAACTTTTAAACGTCTCTACATATCCCTTAAAGATGCATCTATTAATTGAAGAAGGTTTACCGAAAGAAGATACTGAAATTTTAAGTCTCTTTTCTGAATTAAAAGAAGAAACACAAAATAATCATGTAAAATCCTATATTAAAGGAAGAATACATTCTTTGAAGGAGGGATACGGGTTTATTTCATCTCCTGATTTCCCCGATAATGTTTTTTTTCATTACTCCGCATTAAGAAATCATAATTACCAGGATTTGTGTGTTGGACAGGAGGTTGAATTTCTTGTTCGTGAAACAGACAAAGGAATTGTAGCCCATCCTGTTATCGTTATCAATAATCCTCAGTCCTCATAATAATAGTAGTGGAGTCTAAATCAATTATTTTTCTTCAAGTTCATTTAACCAGGGTAGTTCTTCTTTTTTCTCTATCTGTGTTCCTTTTGTTGGATACCATCTTTTGTTGTTAGGTGTTACAGAGACCCATTCATATTCACCTGTAGATGGATATAGCGAGTAGAGTTTTCCACCTTTAGGTACATAATCTGAACCATACCCTCCTTTCCCGGTAGCCCTACCGTAAATTAAGTCTACTCCTTCAATAACGCCTGAGTAGTCATTTACATGGTCATGCCCACAAATACACGCTTTAAGTCCCGGAATTTTCTTTATATATGCCAGTGATTCTCCTTGTTCTTTTTCAAAACAAACTTTTTCAAACTTTACTCCTGAGGCTATTTTATTCTCCCAGATAGTATGATATTGATACACAGGGATATGACAGGCCATAAATGTTGGTATACTTATATTTATATTTTTACTACTCCATAGTTCCAACCATTTTCTTTGTTCTTCCATCAAACCGTAATTATTGGTATTTAAACAAACAAATCTCCACAGTTTCTGATTGGATTCATTTTCTACAATCACTTGATAATTCCCCATATTGATTCCCCCACGATACATAGAGTTTTTGGCAGACGCCAATAAATCATGTCCTTTTGAGTAATCTCCTAATATATCATGGTTCCCCCATGTATAAAACCATGGAATACTAAGAGAGCCAAAGAATTCCACTGCCTGCTCTAAATACATTAATCCTCTACCAAAAGCATTTTCATTCCATACATCACCAGTCACAGATAATAAATGAGGCTGTGTAATATCAAGTAGTTTTTTTACTATATCTTTTGTTGTATCATCTATCTTTTTATCCCGGCGATATGGGTTAAAGTGGATATCCGTTACCTGCAGTAATTGGATAGATTTAGGATTTCCATGAATCTTTAAGATATAAGAATCATCTTTAACTGTTTCTGATTTTTGCATTCCTACAGGTATTTTAAGTTCTTCTCTTCTTGCCCATGATTTCTTTATATTCAAAAGAGAAAATGTTCCAACTAATCCACTACCTATAAAAAACCTGCGTGTAATTCTATTGTTTTTCATGTAAAGTATCCCTTCTTTTATTCTATTTCATATAATAAAAATAAATAAAAAAATAAAACTCTCAATAATTATGAAACAATTTTTTATATCAATTAATTCGTCTTTAAGACTATCATTACTTGATTTTGGTGGCAAAGGAGAACCTGTAATTTTTTGTCATTTTACTGGTGGATGTGGAAGACTATGGCAAAGTACTATTCACCCATTGAAAGAAGAATTTCATTGTTTTGCGTATGACGCCAGAGGACATGGAAACTCTTCTAAACCACTGGATTTCAAACATTATGATTGGAACATACATTTATCCGATTTAATTACTGTTATAGAATACATAAAGACAAAAACAAAAAAAAATCGTATTTTTGGAGTAGGACATTCCTTTGGTTCTGCTTGTCTATCTCAAGCAATTATTGAAACAAGCAAATATTTTAATTGGGAAAAAATTGTCCTTGTTGAACCTATTTTAGGTCCTAAAACATATGATTTTCGTAAAGAAAAAATGTCAGAAATTGCAAAAAAAAGACAAGGAATTTTTCTTTCGGAAGAAGAAATAGAAAGAGTTTTACGAGTTAAGCCTCCATATAAAAATTGGGAAAAGAAGTCGTGGGAAATATATAAAAAACATGGATTTGCTTTAAATAGTGATGGTAAATATTGTTTAAAATGCACACCAGAAATAGAATCATACCAATATTTATATGGGAACCCAGTCGGTTGGTTTGAAAAATTGCACAAAATCAATCTTCCTGTTCTTCTCGTATATGGTGAAAATAGTGAACTTTTACCTTTGTCTATCTATCAGATGAATCAAATTAAGGGTTCTTATTTAATCAAAGTTCCAGTAACAGGGCATTTTATCCCTCAAGAGAATCCCCTATTATTTAGTAAAATAGTCAAAAAATGGTTCTCAAAAACTTGAATTTTATTGTTGACATTATTGGTAATTATGATATATTAAATCTAAACAATTATTTTAAAGGTATTCTTATGAAAATAATAATTTATTTACAGTCAAAAAATTTTATTACTTTAATACTTGTATTGTTCTTTTCACAATATGTTTTTTCTGATGAAAATGAAATATGTGAAACAAACATTTGCAAAACAAAACTAAGATTGGAAATAAGTCCATCATTCAGGGTTGGTCACGAAGGAAAAGATACTGATGGAATTTTATTATCTTCTTCATTTGATATTGGGAAAGAACTTTCACCTAGAACAACTTTATCTTTAAGGTTACTCCCTGTATTTGGTTATATTCAGGAAGGAAATATAGATAACCTTATTGGACTGGGAGTTGGCGGTGCTTTAAGAATTTACTTCAGACATAATCAGGAAAAAGGTTTTTTTACTGAAATACACGAAGTCATTCTTTTACATGAAAATAAATTCGAGGGAAATACTTCCAATATTAATTTTTATTCCTCCATAGGTTTGGGTTATCAATTCTGTTCTCATTGGGATATGCTGTTAAAATTTGGACATATATCTAATGCAAATATAAAGGAGGAGAATGAGGGAATAAATATATTAGGTTTAGGAATAGGCTATTCTTTTTGATAATGTTAGTATTTTGTGTTCAATGGGTGAATACTTGTTATAAATTCATTTATCATGTTCAAACTGTGGTTATAGGGGAACACACCTGAATAGATTAGCCTTTTTCCTATATCTATTTTACTTTTTTCATTTTCTGTTAATATATAAATAGGTAATTCATAGGGAACATGAGAAAAATATCTTATTTCAAATACTTCTTTTTCGGATAATTTTTGGGATTCTTTATAATCTATAAAGATGATATCGTAATTTTTTTGGAATATCTCTTCTTTTGCAAATTCTATACTATGAATGAGAGTTACTTCATGTCCCAATGCCTCTAATTCATTTATAATAGGTTCTACCTGAATATTATTACTTGCGATCAACACCTTCAACATATCTTTAATTTTCCTTTTATATAATTATACACTCAAAAAAAAGAAATAACACTGTTGACAATATATAATTCTTAAATATAAAATATATTCAATGAATTTAATGACATAAGGACTTTTATGTATGGTAAGTCATGTATTAAAGGTGTTATTTTTAATTTTTTTCTCTTTTGCAACATCTTTTTATTTATATGGTCAACAAGAAAGTTCTGAAGATAATTCCGCAACAGAACCATCACATTCACCAACAACGGAACAGACCGAAAATGACCAGGCACAATCTGAAAATGAACCCATAATTCCAGGGGATATTGTTTATTTTAAATCGGGGAAAAAGATGATCGGTGTTCAGGTACTCCGTGAACTACCGGATAAAATAGAGATACAAGTTAGCGAAAATGTCGAACCATTATTATTGCCCAGGCGACTAATTAAATCTATTGAATACGACAATATCGACCCGTTAAGAGAAAAAAGGCAAAAAGAGATTCTCTCATCTCTACAACATGAAGATGATAAAATAATCCCGGGGGAGGAATTGTCGCAAGAATTCAACCAAAAAATGAGAACACCTTTATCGGATACTGTTATTACATATAAAGATGAGGGTTTGTTAAAAATTCTTGGTGAATTAACACAAAAGATAGGTGTAAAACTTGAAATAGATGAATCAATAAGGACTATTCCCCTGGAAGAAAGAAAAAAAAGTTTTGAGATTCCTGCAGGTACATCTCTTTATAAATTTTTACAAACAGATTTTGCAACTACATGTCCTAACATACAAATTACATACAAATATGACAAGATATTTGTATCATTAAAGAATACAACGCCTCCAAACAATCCCCCACAATAGTTTATATTAGAATAATTTTTATTTTATCAAAACCATAATGCTCTCTATATGTGGAGTATGGGGGAACATGTCTATACCAATTACTTTTTGTAAATCCCAACCTTTTTGTATGAGTACTTTTGCATCTCTGCACATTGTTACTGGATCACATGAAATGTAAATAATTTTTTTTGTTTTTGTTTGCGTCAAATAAGGAATGATCTTTTTTGCGCCTGTTCTTGGTGGGTCAAGTATAACGGTATCCCAGTTTTCTTTTATCAAATATTTACACATTTTATCTTCATTTCCTGATATATATGAAAAATTAGAACATTCTTTCGCTTTTTTTATTGCATTTTGGTCTATGTCTATCCCTACTACATTTTTCTTTTTATCTAAATCAACTGTAAAATTGCCACTACCACAGTATAAATCTAATATTTTTTCATCGTTTTGTAATAATTCTTTTACTTTACTTCTAAGCATTTTGTTTAAGATAAGGCTATTTTGTGAAAAACAACCGTTAACAATCGGTACATTATCATATATAAAAAAATCCTGATATTTACTGTTATTTGTGTTATTTTTTTTGCAATTATCTTTATTTGATATATATTTATGTATATTTGTTGGATATATTAAAAATTCGTATGCATCAGGATTTATTGTTATATATACATTTTTATTTATATTTTTGTTTATTAATTTATTTCTAATATTTTCTATTTTTTTGTGGGTAATTATACACTTTGAAACATCCATTATTTTCCTGGAATGAAATTTATAAAAACCTAAAGTTTTCCCATCTCCGTGATATATGACTCTTGTCCTATAATGATACAAATTAGTGACATCATATAAAATTTCTATATTTAACTTTTCATTCTCTTTAATACTTAGTATATTTTCTTCTATTAATTGTTTTTTATATTCTATTTGTTTTTTATAATCCAGCATTCCCCACATACAACCACCACAACTACCCATTTGAGTACATAATGGATTTTGTCTATTAGGAGAAGATTTTATCATTTTCTCAATATATCCCCAAACAAGATTCTTTTGTCTTTGGAAGGGTTTTATAAGAACTACATCACCTGGATATGCAAAAGGAACTAAATGAACCAGACCATTTAATCTCCCTAATCCATATCCCCCATTAACTATTTTATCTATTTCTACCTCTATTAATGTATTTTCCATTTTTATATTTTTTCAATAGCCCATTTTTCATATTTACTATGTGCGTCTATTATCTTATAATGTAATGTCTTAACATCATTTTGAAGTGCTATGTTAAAAGGACAGATGTACATTTTAGGTAATTTAATATTCGATTTAGAATTAAAATATTCATTTTTACTATACTCGATATAAATATTTTGAATTTCATTATTATTTGTAAACACCTTTTTAATATTGCCTCCTCTTTCTACATAAAACAGTAGACCATTTCCTGTATCCGTTATAATATATGATAGTTCTTTATCATTAGTTTCTATCTGTTTTATTTCAAAGCTATTAATTTTTTTATTTATGTTAAAACAAAATGGAATGAAGTTTACATATTCAGGTAGTTTTATATTTATCAGCAAATCAAATTTAATAAAGATAACAGGGATTTCTTTAAGACCATAATACAGAATCTTTAAACGGTTTTGATTCAAATATACTGTCTGTAATATACCAAAGGATTTTTCATCATAATATTCAGAAAAGTCCAAATCGGAAATCTCAAATGGAATCTTTTCATTATTTTGTTTCTGAAAACATATGTTAATACTACTTTTACCAACCCACTCAAAATTTTCAGGTAAAGTAATAATTGATTCAAGGTTTCCTGTTATTACAGACCAAGAGATTTTAAGTTGAGATGTAATAATTTCTGCTTTTATTTTGTCTACACATGATTGATACATAATTCATAAAATTAAATCATTAAATCTAATATAAGTCCAGCAGGGTTATCTAATGAGTTTATTAAACCTTGTAAAGCATTTGTATATAAAGAATTACCTTGTTCCTTATCCTCTCTCTGTTTTAATCTTTCAATTTTTTTTAATTCGATTTCAATTTCTTGCAAGCGTTTTTCAATAATTTTTTTCTCGTTTTCCTCTGCAGTTTTCAATTTTAATTTTAGTTTCTTTCGTTCTATTTTTAATAAGTTTTCTTTAATATCTAATGTATTACCTTCTTTATCTGAGAGCGAATTTATTTTATTATCTTCTTTCGTAGAAGTGTTTGAATCCTTTTTTTTATCTATTTCCTTTTCTCGTGTTACAATGGTTGTGGTTCCTCCAACCATTGTAAGAAACGACCCATTTTTTCTTAATTTGTACTCTGTATTTAAAAATATCACTTCTTTTCCTTCCATTAACGCCTCTGCTTTCAATCTTTGTCTATTTCGTGCTTCTTGTGAAAAAACAGTAAAAGCACTATGTGAAGCAGGAGTTGGAGGTGCAATACCCGGTTCTCCAGGGTCTAATCTATAAAATGTTAATGGATTGTTAATTATATGTATATTCAAGACATTATTAACCATTGTCAATAAACTTGTATTTACTATACATAATTATAACAAAGAATCCTATATTTTGAAGGAAGAATTATCCTATCTTCTCATTACTTATTTCCTGAAAACTGTCCCCCAAAACATTAAGTAAAAGAAGGGTTAAAACAAAAATTGCCCCGGGAAAAATTATTAACCAGGGATATTCTTCCATTACTTCCACACCTTCACGAATTAGAACACCCAGGGAACACATAGGAGGTTGTACGCCTAAACCAAGAAAACTCAAAAATGCCTCTAAAAGGATTACTTGTGGAATTGTTAATGTTGTATAAACAACAACGATATTTAGAAGGTTGGGAATAATATGTCTAAATAAAATATGTGTATTTGAAAACCCAAGTGCTTTTGCAGAATAAATATATTCCTGCTGTTTTATAGATAAAACTTTTCCCCGAACAATCCGAGCCATCGTAAGCCATTCAACCGCTCCAATTGCTATGAAAAGCAGGTAGAAATTCCTACCAAAGAATGTCATCAAAATAATTACAAACATAGTAAAGGGCATTGTATAAAGAATATCTACTATATACATCATCCATGTATCAACCCAACCACCAATATAACCTGAAATGGACCCGTAACTAACGCCAATTAGCAAGGCTACTGCTGTTGCACATAATCCTACCCAGAAAGATATTTTTATACCATAGAGAGTTCTTATAAATAAATCTCTTCCTAATAAATCTGTTCCAAACCAATGTTTTGAAGATGGTTTTACTGCACCTAATTCCAGATTTTGCTCATCATAGGTTACATTCAGGAATACAGGAACAATAAAAGATGATAGGATAATAAAAAGAAGGAGAAATAAAGCCCATTTCCCTTTCTTATCCAATTCTGGTAATATATGATGAAATTTGACCGATATATTCGTTCTCATATTTATTCGTATGAAATTCTTGGGTCAAGATAACCCTGAATAATGTCTACAATTAAATTTAATAAAAGAATTAATAAGGCATAGACAAAGACTATGCCTATTATCATTGTATAATCCCGATTAAAAGTTGCCTCTACAAATTCTCTGCCTAAACCCGGAATCTGAAAGATAGTCTCGACTATAAAAGAGCCTGTAAGAAGACCTGCTGTAGCAGGACCTAAAAATGTTACCAGAGGTTGTAAGGCCCCTTTTAATGTATGAATTAAGATTACCCTTCTTACAGAAGCCCCTTTTGATATAGCAGTTCTAATATAATCTTTTTTTAATACCTCAATTATGCTTGAACGTATAATTCGAGTAATGTATGCAGAATATATGAAACCTAATGATATAGAGGGTAAAATTTTTTGTTGGGGAAAGTCCCATCCGGCTACAGGTAAGATTTCCCAATGTAATGCAAATACAAGAACTAATATGGGACCAATTACGAATGAAGGAATACATATTCCCAGAACAGCAAAAGAAGTCAAACATGTATCTATCCATGTATTTTGATAAAATGCAGATACAACTCCGCAAGTGCAACCAACAAAAAGAGCAAAAATTAAACTGTAAATTCCTAATTCAAATGATATAGGAATCCTCATAAATATCCATTCTCTAATTGTATAACTCGGTTTTCGAAAAGATGGTCCAAAGTCGAATTGAATTACCCCGTATAAATAACGGAAATATTGTTTTAATAAAGATTCATCGAGATGATAGTATTCTTCCAAATTTCGTTGTACTTCTTCAGGAACATTTTTGTCCCTATCAAATGGTCCTCCCGGGGCTAAACGGACCATGAAGAAAGTTAATGTAATTATTGCTAATAAAATAGGTATAAATAGGAACAATTTTCTAATAATATATTTTTTCATTGAACGCTATTCTCAGTTATCTCCTTTAATTTTAATTCTTGCCATCGAATATAACCCAGAACATTAGGATAAAAATTTTCTACTCTTGATGAAACCAAAATCTTCCATGTATAGAAATATATCGGGATAATAGGTAATTCTTCTAATAGAATTTCTTCTGCTTGAAATAGCAGTTCATTTCTCTTATCTTCATTAGATTCCCTATAGGCTTGTTCTACAAGTTTATCATATTGTTTGTTTTCCCAACCCGTTCTATTATTTCCGCTGTAACTTAAAAAGCACTCAAGAAAATTTATTGGGTCAAGGAAGTCTGCTATCCATGCAGAACGGGCAATCTGATAATCCAATTGATTCATAGAAGAGAGATAAACTTTCCAATCCTGGTTCAGTAATTTTACATCAATATTAAGGTGTTTTTTCCACATTCTTTGAATGGCCTCCGCAATAAGTTTATGTGCTTCGGAAGTGTTAAATAAAATCTCTATTGTTGGAAAGTTTTTCCCGTCAATATAACCTGCTTCGTTAAGTAATTGTTTTGCATATACAGGGTCATAGATAATCTTTTGTGGCGACTTATATTTCCCTATCCCATTTGGAACATAATATAATGCAGGCTGTTCTCCACCTTTCAAAATGTATTCTACAATTTGTTTTCGATCTATAGAATAAGCAAGAGATTTCCTTATCGAAGGATTACTAAATATTGGATTTTTGACATTTATGCGATAGTAATATACACCGATATATGGATGTAGGACAAGAGATTGCGGTTGTTTAATTTTGTAATATTCTAATTTTCTTAATGGAATTGTATTTGTCAAATCTAAATAACCTATTCGGAAAAGTCGTTCCTCCGTCATTTGATTATCTATAGGATAAAAGGAAATATTTTCAATAGCAACACTGTCTTTATTCCAATAATAGGGGTTTTTTCTTACTCTTATTATTTTGTTGGGTATCCATTCTTCTAACTGATAAGGTCCATTGCTTACATGATTCCCTGTATGTGTCCATGGGTTATTTCTTTCATCAAACCTCCCATATTTTTCTATCGTTTTTCTATGAATAGGATACCAAATGTTGTGTACTTGCATTTTTAGAAAATATGCGGTGGGGTATTCTAATTCTACTCTCAAAGTGTGTTCATCTATTGCTATTGCCCCAACATCAGAAAAATTCTCTATTCGTCCTTCAAAAAAATCCTTTGCATTTTTAATACAGAAAAGTAGATATGAATATTCAGATGATAATTTAGGAGATAATATTCTTTCCCAAGAATTAATAAAGTCTTTGGCTGTAACAGGTTCGCCATTTGACCAATATGCATTTCTTCTAATAAAAAATGTGTAGAATCTTTTATCATCTGAAACTTCCCATCTTTCAGCCACTGCTGGTATTGGTTCTAATGTCTCTGGGTCAAGGGAGGTTAAACCTTCAAAAAGAGCACTTAAAATACGGTGTTCTGTTACGCCAGAAACGGTAGCAGGGTCCAAATCTTGTACCTCTGCCCCATTTCCTACGAATAATTCATCTGTATTTACTGTTTTATAAGAAGAGCATGAAAAACAGAATACCCCACTTATAATTATAAATAGTATTTTATATTTTTGATATTGCATCTCTTATTGTTTATAAGTCCCATTTATCCCAGGGAGATGGGTTAATCGGCTTATAATTGTCGAGTATAAACGAATTTGCAATAACCTCTCGTATCTCCTGAGGTTTTTTTATGGCACCTACTGCTAATGCTTGAACACCAATATTTCCCAATACCGTTGCTTCAATGGGACCTGCAATTACAGGAATGTTACAAGCATCAGAAGTCATCTGGCAAAGCAATTTATTCTGAACACCTCCACCTACAATATGAAGTTTTTTTATTTTACAATTTAACAATTTATTCAGAGACTTAATTGTTTGCCGGTAGTTTAATGCTAAACTCTCAAGGGCACATCGTACAATTTCTCCCTTAGTTTTTGGAATTTTAAATCCTAATTCTTCACATATTGTTTGAATAACTTTTGGCATATTATCGGGAGCTAATAGCCTGGGTTCATTTACCGGGATAAGAGCCTTAAAAGGTTCTGCTTCTTCTGCTTCTTTTGTCAATTGTTCATATGAGAGTTGAAGGCCTTCTCTTTCCCATATTCTTTTACACTCCTGAACGAGCCATAAACCAAAAATATTTTTCAAATATCGAATTTTGTTTCCAACACCTCCTTCATTTGTAAACCCTGCTTCCATACCTTCAGTTGTAATATTTGGCTCATTAAGTTCGGTTCCTAACAATGACCATGTCCCACTGGAAAGATATGCCCAAGGCTCTGTGGTGTCTGTAATAGGAATTGCAGAGACGGCACATGCTGTATCATGTGTAGCAGGAGCAATAACGGGTGTTTCTGGTGAAATCCCTGTATAATGTGCTATTTCCGGTAATAAACCTCCTAATATTGTTCCCGGTTGGACAATTTCTTCTAATATACTTTCGGGAATTTCAAACTTCTTTATTAATTCTTTACTCCAATTTCTTTGTTTCGCATCTAACATTTGTGTAGTAGAGGCATTTGTGTATTCACAAGAACGAACACCGCTTAATAAATAACCGAATAAATCTCCCATTAAGAGTAAAGAATCGGCTATTTTTAGAAAAGGTGATTTTGTTTTTATCATACTTAATATTTGAAAAAGTGTGTTGAAGGGTAAAAATTGTATCCCCGTAATTTTATATATATCTTCCTTGTCTACAATAGAAAAGGCATATTCCATCATATTTTGTGTTCTTTTATCTCTATAGTGGACAGGATTTGCTATTATATGACCGTTTTCTGCTATTAATCCGAAGTCAACTCCCCAGGTATCTACGCCAATACCATCTAAGTCAGAAGTGTATTCTTTTGCACATTTTCGTAGTGCGAAACACATTTCTTCATAAATTCGTGCCAAATCCCATTGACGAACTCCTAACATGATTAGACCTTCAGTTCGGAATCGATGGACTACCTGTAATTCTATCTTATGGTCTTTTAATGTTCCTAAAACGGCTCTTCCACTTTCGGCACCTAAATCAAATGCTAAAAATTGGTATATTTTCTTACTCATTTTTCTATCCTTGTTTATATTTTATAAATGCAAGTTATTATATTTTTATTTTATTCATAATTTTAATCAATTACAACTACACCACTTCCAATAAACACTCCCTTTTTTAATTTTTGTAATAGATGATTTGTATCTTTTAATGACGCTTTATTTACATGTATATTAACTTGCATGTTATTAATTTCTTTAAATAACTCTTGCCCATCACTTCTTGTATTTGCAGATACAGAAAGAATTTGCTTTTCATAAAATAGATGTTTTTCATATTCAAGAGGTGGAGTATCTGACATATAAATACCTGCTAAAATAAGTTTTCCTCCTTTCTTCAAATATTGCAATGCAGGAGGAATCAGACTTCCATTAGGTGCAAATATAATGGATGCATCTGGTAATTCAGGCATTTTTGATGGAGTATTACCGACCCAATCAGCACCTAATTCTTTTGCTAATTGTTGGTGTCTTTCGTTTTGACTGACCACATATACATAGGTTTCCTTTGCTTTTGCAATCTGTAAAATAATATGAGCAGAGGCACCAAATCCATAAAGAGCAACTACTTGCCCCTTTATTATTTCAGTTTTTTTCCACGCTCGATAACCGATTATACCAGCACAAAGCAAAGGTGCTACCCTAACCTCGTCTATATTTTTAGGAAGCATATAAGCATATTCTTCATCGATAAGCGTATACTCTGCATATCCACCATTTTCATGGTAACCTGTATAGATACTGTTTTCACATAAATTTTCTTTACCTGTATTACAGAACAAACAATTCTCACAAGTTTTTCTTAACCATGCAATTCCAACCTTATCACCTTTGTTAAATTTCTTACATTTTCCTCCTACCTTTTCTACAACACCTACTATTTGATGTCCAGGTATTATAGGTAACCTTTTGGGAGGTAATTCACCTTCTATAATGTGTAAATCTGTTCGACAAATGGCACAACAACTTACACGAACTAACAATTCTTCTTCTGACGGTTCAGGGATTTCCCATTCTTCCATATTTAATGGAAAAATATCTATGAGTCCTTGTTTTCTTAAGACCATTGCTTTCATATTTCTTATCCCCTGTTACTTACAAACACTTTTCAATAGTATTGTATTTGTATTATAATATATTATGAAAAGTAAGGAATAGAGTATGCTAAAGCAACCTGTACCCTATAGAAAAATAATCTTCGTATGTATAAATAAAAAAGAAGACCCATCAAAACCTTGTTGTGGTGCAAAAAAAAGTGAAGAAATTGTGGCTAAACTGAAACAGATTGTTCGTGAAAGAAACCTAAAAGAATACATTCGCGTTTCTAAATTAGGTTGTATGGGGAAATGTGAACAAGGCCCTAATATTTTGGTCTACCCTGAAGGTATCTGGTATAGCAATATTAAAGAAGAGGATTTGCAATTCCTTTTTGATGAATTACTAAAACCTTTTATATAATTAAAACCTTATCTTTTGTGTTGAAATATTTATTGTTTATATATTACATAAATATAATATATATAAGTGGAGGGTTAGGATAATTGGTAATCCACCGGTCTTGAAAACCGGCGCCTTCGGGCTTGGGGGTTCGAGTCCCCCACCCTCCGCCATTTTTTTAACATTGAGGAGAAATATTATGAATGTAGGAATTCTTGGTTGTGGGACAATGGGTCGGTTGCATGCGGAAATGGCTGAGAAAAGCGGGCTCAAAGTGATCTTGTGTTCTGATGTTAATATTAAAAACGGTAAATCATTAGCAAAAGAATTTAAAGCAAAGTTTGTTAAGAATTGGGAAGATGTTGTATCTAATAAAAATGTGGATATTGTAGCAATTACAACACCGACCCCTTTGCATTTCCCTATGCTTGATATGTCTGTAAAAAAAAGAAAATATATTTTTTGTGAAAAGCCTTTCTGCAGAACTGTCGAGGAATGTAAAAAAATTATTCAAAAAGCAGAAAAAACAAATGTGAAGATTTTTGTAGGACATGTTGTCCGTTATTTCCATGAGTTTGAGGCTATTCATGAACTGATTAAATCCGGTAAAATTGGAGAGGTGGGATTTATCAAAATGTACCGTGGTGGTATGCCTCCACAAGGGAAGAAGAGTTGGTTCCGTGATTTTTCAATGAGTGGAGGCGTTACATTTGATTGTATGATACATGATATCGACTGGTTAAGATATGTTTTTGGTGAAGTGAAAACTGTATTTTGCCAAAATCTAATAGAAAGGAAATGTGCTCCACTGGATTATTCTCAAGTAACAGTTCGAATGAAAAATGGAGTTCTGGCTTTGGTTATAGGGACATGGGCACATCCATCGGGATTCCGTGTTAAAGTCGAAGTATGTGGTAGTGATGGTCTAATGTATTACGATAACATGGAAAGTCCATTGGAACTACAATTAAGGGAGAAGAAAGATGTTACTGGAACAATTGTTCCTGAAAGTCCTGTGTTGAAAAGTCCTTACCAAAGGGAATGGGAGGATTTTATAAACTGGATAAATAATGGCCAAGAACCAAGAGTGTCTATGTATGATGCATTAAAAGCAGTAGAGATTGTTAGTGCTTGTTTACATTCCGCAAAAGTAAAACAACCTGTGACTTTATAAAGGAGGAAATAAAATGATTAAACTCGGGATTATGAGTTTTGCTCATTTACATGCATATAGTTATGCCCACTGTGTAAGTTTAATTCCTGATGTGGAATTAACGGCTATTTGGGATGATGATAAAGATAGAGGCCGAGAAGCAAGTAAACGGTATAATACTCAATTTATAGAAGATTTAGATGAATTCTTGAATTTACCTATAGATGGGGTAATCATAACATCCGAAAATGTAAATCATAAACCAATGGTCATAAAATCTGCACAAGCTAACAAATGGATACTTTGTGAAAAACCATTGGCTACAACAATTGAAGATGCCGTGTTTATGATTAATACCTGTAAAAAGATAGGAGTAGGTTTAGGTGTCGCATTTCCTTGTAAATTTTTGACACCTCTTTTGAAAGCAAAAGAATATATAAATGCGGGGAAATTAGGAGATATTCTTTCTATTGCATGTACGAATAATGGTTCATATCCGGGTGGATGGTTCGGAAATGTTAAATTATCAGGGGGTGGTGCTGTAATGGACCATACTGTCCATGTCGCGGATATTTTGAGGTGGATGTTAGGTAGAGAATTTGAAAGTGTCTATTGTGAACTGGGAAACCAACTACATAAAGGAATACTGGAAACGGATGATATGGGCTGTTTACAGTTAGAAATGGAAGGAGGGATACAGGTATCCCATATTGCAAGTTGGAATCGACCGAAAAGTTTCCCGACATGGGGTGATGTGACTATGGAATTTATAGGGACAAAAGGGGTATTGTATGTAGATGCTTTCAACCAAAAATTAAATATATACAGTGATTTTGTTATGAAAACGGAGTGGGGTTTTTGGGGTGATAATCCTGATTTTTGGTTAATTCAAGATTTCGTCATGTCCATACAAGAAAAACGAGACCCCATGTCGAAAGGCCTTGATGGTTTGCGTTCTGTGGAAGTAACTGTGTTTGCATATGAATCTTTTAAGGCGGGCAAAAAAATAAAAATTAAAAGGACAAAAAGTTAAATCGTTGCTGATTTAACTTTTTCCACTTGTAAAGTATGTCGTAAAGAATGATGCCAAAACTTGTGGCTACATTAATTGTGTTCTTATAACCGTACATAGGGATGTGAATAATAGCATCAGCGATTTTTAGTATTCTTTCTTGTATCCCCATAACTTCGTTCCCGAATACAACTGCCACAGGTGATGGCCAGATATAGTCAATACAGGGCTTTGATGTATCTGTTATTTCTATGGCTATAATTGGTATAGATTTCTTTTTTAAATCTGTCACACAGTCTTTTGTTTTTTCATAATAACTCCATGGTATATATTCGTGAGCACCTAATGCGGTTTTTTCTATTTTTTTATGTGGGGGATGTGCTGACATGCCACATAAATATATATGTTCAACAGCCCCTGCATCTGCCGTTCGAAAAATAGATCCTACATTATAAGCACTTCTTAAATTATCCAGGACGACATGAATAGGATTTCTTTTTATCTTATTCAAAGAGTTTATATCCTGCCCTTTGTAATAAGGTTCTTGAGGTGAGTAAGGAACTGATTCTCGCTTATATTGTTCTAATTCTTCCATTTTTTTTAAAAGTTTAAACCTCTTTACTTTTTGTGATATAATTATCGGAATTATATACTTGGACTCCATTTTACAAAAATCTCTATAATCAATTCATTTTTAATTTTACAGGAGTTTATTATGCTGGAAGGTCGTGTTTTTAATTTTTCTTCGGGTCCATCAATGTTGCCAGAACCTGTTTTATTAAAGGCACAACAAGAATTGTTGGCCTATCCGGGAGCAGGTGCTTCGGTTATGGAAATAAGTCATCGTTCAAAGATATTTGATGAGATTATAGAAAATGCCAAAAATTACATAAAAAAATTATTGAATATGTCGGATAATTATAAAATTATTTTTACACCTGGCGGTGCAACTATGCAGTTTTCAATGTTAGCAATAAATTTTTTAAATGGTGCTTCTGCTGACTATATTAACACAGGCTCATGGGCATCGAAAGCCATGAGTGAAGGGAAAAAACATGGAACCGTTCGAGAAATATGGTCTGGAAAGAGTGAAAATTATGTTCGTATGCCTGATTCTTCTGAGTTAAAAATCTCAGATGAAGCGAAATATGTGCATTTTACTTCTAACGAAACTATTCAAGGAATTGAGTTTTTTAATGAGCCGGATATTGGTGATAAGTTATTGTTCTGTGATGCTTCTTCTGATTTTCTTTCCCGACCTATCGATATAACAAAGTATGCTTTATTATACGCGGGTGCCCAGAAGAATGTTGGTCCTTCAGGAATTGCTGTGGTTATAATTCGCGAAGATTTATTATCCCTTGTACCGGAAAAACTCCCATCACTTCTGGACTACCGTTTGATGGTGGAGAACAATTCCCTTTATAACACACCCTCTACCTGGAGTATTTATATTGTTGGTCTGGTTGTAAAATGGTTATATGAAGATATAGGTGGATTGTATAAAATAGAAGAATTAAATAAAAAGAAATCGGAACTGTTATATAAAGTTATCGATGAAAACAACGGCTTTTATATAGGACATGCCCAAAAAAATAGTCGTTCGAGAATGAATATTACTTTTCGTCTTCCGGATGAAACACTCGAAAAAGAATTTATTTCTAAGGCAAGTGCAGAAGGCTTAACAGAGTTAAAAGGGCACCGTTCTGTAGGCGGTTGTCGAGCATCAATATATAATGCAATGCCTTATGAAGGTTGTGAAGCATTAGCACAATTTATGAAAGAATTTGTGCGAACACATGGATGAACATTCTTATTTACTACTACTATTCTGAATTAGTTCGTCTATTGTTGAGAGGATTATTTTACATAATTCAGGTCCATAAAAAGAGGCTGTTACCTCATATCCGCTTTTGTTATACTCTTTTTCAGTTAGAATATACCCTATTAAGTCATTTGTAAGAGAGGTAACAATAGGTGTCTTTATTCCATGATTTATTAGTTTCTGTTTTACATTCATACCTATTTCGGTAATAGGTTCCCCTGGAAATGTAACTATTCCACAATCATTAATTTGAATTAGATGGAAAGATGCTTTTGATGGAAAAAGTTGGTTTATCATAGCATTTACAATTTCTTCTGAGACATTATATTCATCACCAGCGATTTTGAAGAAGTCAGGGGCTACCTGCTTTCCAGGTAAATCTTTCCATAAAACATTATGTTTGAATATTTTTATGGGTTCGGGTTTTAAATCTTTTATAATATCTATGACAATTCTTGCTAAACTAAGTCCATAGTTCTCCATTGATTCCCATGAGGAAGAACCCTGATAACCCGCTGGAGCAACATCTCCCTCGGCACCATTTGAGAACATACAAGTTACGCCGGGATAAAATATCTCTACAGTTCTTTGAATTATTCCTGGATAACCTGCGGATAGAAGCATCTCATTGGGTGTCATTATGGTTTCATGTGCAGTAAAATTAACAAATACAACCCATGGTTTATTGTCTTTGTCAAATCTTAATACACTGAGATATGGGTCTGTAGGTAGATTTTCATCTCTTCTATTTTTATTAAATCCCTTTGTTTCAATTCTTCCCGAGGAAAAGGTAACAGGGAAAAGATTTCTTGCAGATTCTTGTATCCCTTTTGACAGTTGTGATGATATATACTCAAGAACTTGTGCATCAAAAATGCCTATATTGGGATTATTAACTATGTTTCTTTCGTCCAAGGACATTCCCTCAAGACCTGCGTGTGTATGGCTTGCCATTATTACAATATTATCGTTATTGATAAAAGGTAGGTGGGTCTTTTTTACAGTATGTTCTACCAAACTCCAGGGGACATGACAGATATCTAATGTTATTAAAAACAAATATTTCCCTTCATTTTTTAATGTTAATATTTTGGCCCAAGTTTCATCGTGAGTACCTAATGCAGGTTTCCCCTGCCTTTCTCCATAACCACCTAATTGGACTTTTAATCCATGTTTTATTGGATTAATTGTAACTTTAGATATTCCTGCATATACTTCTGCAAATATCATAAAAGAATTGCCTAATAAAACTATGAAGAAAATAAAAGTAAATATACTTTTTTTAATCATTTTTTAGTCTACAACAAATGTGGCCTTGCCTGAAATTGAGGATAGTTTAGTCGAAACTCGAAATAATACTGTATATTGTCCAGGAGATAAGTTAGGCGGAAGTCTAAATTGTTGACTGCTGACCCATGTTCCATCATTTCTGTTAAAAGTTGAAGATGAAATATCTGCAATAAGTTGTTCTCCTCTTAGTAAACTCCTTGTTTCTGTTACCGATGTTCCTGAGCCTGTTCCTAATAAAGCATATTGAACTGTTGCCTCAATCATATTCCCTGGTGTTACTACATTAGGTAAAACTTCTGCCCTTTCAAAAGCCAATCGTTCACCTTGACTCGGCTGATAATTATACTCGGCTGTTGTTTGCTGTGCAGATTTTGCTTTTTGTGCCTTTATATCATGAGCAACTAAACCCGTTATCCCACCAAGAACAGCACCTATAGCCGCTCCTTCAAGAGCATGTCCCGATTGATGTCCTATTATGGCACCTGCTGCCCCCCCCAATGCAGCACCTAATCCCGCTGCTTCACCATAGGTCTGACATCCTGAACTATAGATTATTGTCGAAGTGATTATCACTGTAAGTAAAACTGTATTCAAATACTTTTTCATATTTTGTCCTTTCTTCTCTTTAATTTATTATAATTATATACACTTATCGTTTTTTCAAAAAGGAATATAGGGTATTACCCTATTATTATATACAAACTCCAGTACAGAATCTTTACTTTTATCTTCTAAATAAACGAATTCCACTCCGTATTTATTTACAATTCTTTCTTTATGGTTTTGTAAGTTGATTATATTCCATCGAACAATACCTAATCCTGATAGTATAATTTCGGGTCGATTATTAATTTTAAGGGAGAATTCTATAACCTCATCATTCCCTATTTTTTCCTCTATAGAAAAAGAAAAGCCTCCCCTGCCGAGATTTATATCCTCTGTCTTTTTATCATCTATTTTTCGAACCCAACCTAAATATTGTTCTTGCCGGTCGATTCCTAATTGTAATCTATCCTCTGCAGGAATGCAGAGTCTTTGAATTGTAGATGTTAATAGATTTAATTGAAAAGGTTTATAAATAACGGATTCAACTCCCAACTGATATAAAGTCTGAGCGGGAATATCATTATATGCTGTGATTGTTATGATTGGTGGAGTAAAAATATTCGTTTCCTTTACCATTTTTACAATTTCTATTCCCGATATTTCTGGTAATCTTATATCAGTTATCAAAAGGTCTGGGCTTACTTCAGAAAAAGCCTTCATAAAAATTTTTGGATTATAAAAGGTATTTGTTTCATATCCCCTACTATCTAATTCAATTGCTATCATTTCATTCAAATCTACTTCATCTTCCAGTATAAATATTTTTTTTTGATTATTCTGCATCTTTTGTCCTCTCATATTTTCTCATTGTAACAATAAATCTTGTCTTTTCTGTGTCCCTATCTAACTCTAATGTTCCCCCATGAATATCCATAATGGATTTTGAAAGACTTAAACCTAGCCCTGTTCCCTTCCCTACTTCTTTTGTTGTAAAAAAAGGTTCAAGAATCTTGTTTTGAATTTCTTTTGGTATCCCGTGTCCATTATCTTCTATTTCAATTCTGATATTACTGTTTATTAGAACAACTTTTATTGATATTTCAGGAGAGTTTACCTCCTCTACCGCATCCGCAGAGTTTGTTAATATGTTTACAAAAACCTGTGTCAACAACGCAGGAACTGCCTCTACGAATAAATCCTTGTTATCATTCTCATATATAAGCTTTATATTCTGTAATTCTATTCTTTGTTTAGTTTGTTCTATGGCCTCTTCAATAATTTTATCTAAATTGGACGGTTGAAGATTATGTTTTGTTTCTTGCCTTGAAAATATTTTTAATGCTTTTATTAAATTTTCTATTCTTATAATATTCTTCTGTATTTTATTTATAAATGGAGTAATATTTTTTATAGAGTGTTCTTCCTCATTAATATACTTACTCAAGTACTGTGTGGCCAGAGAAATTATAGTTAAAGGATTATTGACTTCATGTGCTATACCACTTGCCATAACTCCCAAAGAAGACAATTTTTCTATTGCTTGTAGTTTTTTTTCTTTTTCTTTAATTAGATTTTCTTTACACTGTCTTTCTATAGCTATGGCTATCATGTCTGCTACAATTTTTAACGCATGTATTTCTGCAGATGACCATTGTCTTTCTTTTATACAATCATCGAAACCTATTAATCCCCACCAATCACCAAAAACAAAAATAGGTACTATCGCTATAGAAACTATATCCTGTTCAAAAAGTAATTTTCCTTCTGATTCTGGAAAATTTTTCACACAACCAAAAATAGGGTTACCATTGGATAACAAGTGAATCCATCGTTTATAACCATTTTTCATATAATTAAAAGACTGTAATGTTATATTATCTATTTGTGGTTTAATTCCTGGAGCAGACCATTCATATAACTGATCTGTTAAAATTTCCCCGTTTTTCAGTGTTTTATTTCTAAATATGTAAGTTCTACTAACATTTATGGAATTTCCCAATATTTCCAAAACTTCTTTTATGTTATATTCCCAATGTTGTGATGTATAAAGTATTGAGGCACATTTGGAAGCAGATTCTAATATTTTGTCTCTAATTTTTAAGTGTTCTTCTGTTTGTATTCTTCTAACGATATCCCCTATTGAGTTGCAAAAAAAGTGAATTTGATTAACTTCTTCTTCCTCAAAACTATTATCGAGTCTAAAGAATAATATTACATCTCGAATTAAGTTTTTATCTTTTATGGGTATATATATAATTGATAATTTTGTTTTATTATTATTTTTACTTTGTATTATTAATTCTTCCGTAATAGGGAATAGAACCTTTTTTATATTTGGATTATTTAGATATTCATTTTCTAATTTTTCGATAACTTCTTTTATTTCTCCTTCAATATCTTCTTTATACAGTGAGATTTTATGTCGTTCAATAAGATCTGTTTCAAATAGACTTTTTCCTACTTCATCACTAAATAATGTAATTGCATAACAATTTGTAAGTTCTAATGCATTTTTTAAAAAATCATAAAGTATCTCATTAGATGTTTTATCTATCTTTTTAGATACACTTAATATCATTCGGGAATATAGGTGCTCTCTTTCTAAAAATTGCTCCATTTTTTTCTTTGTGTTATATCTTGACCAAAACCATAAATGAATTCTTTTCCTTCCCCTATTTTTAGATATACTGATTTTATTTCTTTTTGAACAAGATGACCGTCTTTATGTTTATGAATTGTAAAAAAAGGTTTATCGTATCCATTTTTAAGGTCATTAAAATGTTTTTTAAATTTCTCGGCTGTATATAAAATATCAATTTCAGGGACACTGAGTTTTCTAAATGTTGGTAAGTCATAACCAAGACTCTTCGAAGCAGACTCGTTAACATAAGCGAATCTTCCATCAGGGTACAATAGATAGAATTCATTTCCAGCGTTGTCAACAATATATTTGAATATTCTTAATTGTTCCTCCACATCTTTTACAGATGTAATATCATAAAAGTATATATTAGTTATGTAACCACAATTAATTTTTATTTTTTTGAGATATAATTTTATCCATTTTCTTTTGCCACTTTTTGTTATTACTGAGATAGGATTTTATATTATGTAATTTTTTGAATTTATGTTAGAAGACAATCGAACTTTAGGGAAAAAATTTTTTATTAAAAATGTTTTGTTCGTATTTTCAGGTAATTCCAGAAACTCTGTCGCAGTATCATTTGCAAATAGTATTTTCCCTTTTTCTACAAGAAGATATCCTAAACCTGCTTGTGTTGTTAAAGTAAATAGGTAAGGAATATATTGGGTTATTTTTTTCTCACCAGAGAGATACTCGTTGCATAAAGGATAAATAAAAGCATAATTAGGATAATTGTCTATTCTGCTACTTGTAACAAGACTATAACGAATATGAATACAATAAATATTTTTTT
>CAKZKR010000063.1 GCA_937124615.1 uncultured bacterium | reverse complement strand
AATAATTTAAACTTTCTCTGGACTATATTCCACCTAAATCTCGAAGTGCAGAACGGAATGGAATGAAGGTATCGCTCCCAAACATCACAAATCGGACAAGGGTAATTCCGCAATTGGGATATGTTTCTAGGAATTCCTTTACTGTGTTGATTGCTATTTTACTTGCTTCTTCTATTGGATACCCATACACACCACAACTAATCGCAGGGAAGGCAATAGTTCTTACTCCGTTTGCAACAGCTACTTCCAGTGAGCGGACATGGCAACTTTTTAAAAGTTCCGGCTCGCCATGTTTCCCATCGCGATATACAGGGCCTACCGTATGTATCACATATTTGGCAGGCAGTCTCCCTCCTGTGGTTATCTTTGCATCGCCCGTATCACAACCTCCTAATTTCCTGCATTCTTCCAAAATAGCCGGACCACCCGCCCGATGGATTGCCCCATCAACACCGCCACCACCTAATAGGGTTTTGTTGGCTGCATTAACAATCGCATCTGTATTTTCTTTTGTAATATCCCCTTGAACAACCTGTATCATGCTATTTTTAACTTTTAGTTCCGGCATAGGACTCCTCCTTTCTATTAGGACTGAAATAACCGTGATATTATTGTAACTCTATCACTCCGATATCATAAATATGCACTTGTGGAACAACTATTATGTATTGATTCTGTTCTTCTATAATATTCAGCGGTATTTGAGCAGGAGCAACATAAGCCCTGATTGGCTTTTTCCCGGAGGGTAAACAAACTTTTGGGATACGAACAATAATTCCCTGAACCACAGGAACATTTTCGACCATATGCCGTTCAGGGCTTAGATAGCCTTCAACACCACGATTGACTAAATTGAGTAGCAATTGATTCTCCCGTTGTCTTGTTGATAACTCTATATACCAGGGTCCTTCATGCTGGATTAAATTTTCCGTACCTAATTCATCCATCCAGAAGTCGATTATCTGACGATATGCAGGGACAGGATGGGTACGGTAATATCTAAAGAAAGGACCGTGTATTGCAAGAACAGTCCCTTTCCCATTTATTGTCAGGGTGGCGGGTGGAAATTCTGTTTCATCTCTCCCCTGTTCCTGATTTTCCAGAATGGAAAAAATCCCTCTTGCATTGATAGAGCGAATTTTTTTGTATTCGCCAGCAGTAGGGACCGTACTTCCTCCCGGAACAGGAAGCCAACCTTTTATATTCCCTTCGACTGGTTCAACACCTAACCATTCACCATATTTCTCTGCAAGGAAGGTCCCTGAAAGTATCAATTTCCCTCCATTTTGTACATATTCTTTGATAACACTCATTACTGAATCCGGCAGTGAAGAACGCTCCGGTATAACAACCACAGGATATTGTGATATGACTTTTGTTAATGTGTCCTCATTCAAAATATCGACAGAATATCCCAATTCCAAAAGCAGAGTTACCGCCCCTTCTACAGGTTGTAAAACAGCCCCATATTTGTGATATAACGGTTCATTTTCTTTATAAAATGTTGTTTCACTGTGCAAAACAGCGATTTGAGGAAGTGTTTTTGTTTTGAAACACCATTCTTTTCGTTCGCGACAAAAGTCACCTGCCTTCGCTAAAAGGTCTGTGTGCCAATCCACCAGCCTCCCTGAACGCTTTGGATTATCATAAATAAAAACAGAACCACCCTGAGCCAGTACTTCAGAGAGTTCCTGGCACAAATGAGGAACGGTTTTCATTACTTTTCCGATGCTGGATGAATGGATAAAACTCCATGCCATTAAATCCCACGGTTTCCCTCGTGAAGCCAGGAAACGGGCTTCAAAACATGCTTCCTGGGCTCCAAAGGAGGGTGTGAAATCTCCACTGAGATAGTCTACATTTACGGTAATGGGTTCGGGTTGTCTCATTGTATAAAGCCAGTTGCTACACACCATACATGAAGGTTTAACCTTATGAACGGCTTCCATAACTTGCTGAACATGTTTTGTGAATAAATCTCTATGAAAGGCCGTCCATTCTTCCCAATGGGGGTCGTCTTTTTTCATCGGAATTTCTTTAATTCCTGTTGATTCGGTGAATTTTTGTTTACAGCGGTCACACCAGCAAGGATAACTTGCCCAGTTCTCGCCATCAATCCACATACCATCGATGTCATATTCCTGGACCACTTCTAACAGTTGAGGAATCATTAGTTTCGTATCATACTCACTGGTTCTACAGGTATTATCTTTATCTAATGAGCCATCCTGTTTTTTTCTTCCCCAATCCGGGTTTAACTCAATAGCCCGCGTATCCCAAACACCGGAATAGTGAATGGATAAGGGAATGTTCATTTCTTTTGTTACATCTCTCCACACACGAAGCGCGTCATTTACAATTCCCGGTGATGGAGAACCAATTTTAGTCGGGTAACCGGTATATCCGGGGTGTCCTTTGCAATCATACTGTACAAAATCAGGCTTCACTTTGAGTAGGAATTGGCGTATTTGTTCTGCATCAACCTCTTTCCCCAATTCTGTGTCGTTAGCATTTGGATGTAGGTCAAAATGGATACCAAAGAAACTGTCCTCATGCCAGTTCGGAATTTGTGCGAAAAGGGAATGAGTCAGAAGAAGAAATAAGGGGAAGACAAAATACCTCATAGGACTAAACTCCTTTGTTTATTTATGGTTGAAAAATATGTTTTTCCTTGCAGTTTATTAGAAAATGCGTTCAATATTGGTAGGGGGATGAGACTCTTTACCGCTTGATTTTTCGTTGTTAAGTTCACGGTAAAGACCCATCTCAAGGTCTTCTTTACCGGATTCATATTCCTCAATCGACACACTACCAATGACCTGAACTTTGAGTTTTGTTTCACAACAAACAAACTCTACACCCGTACCTTGAGGTAATAGATTTGGATATTCAAAAGATTTCCATTTTTTAGCAGGTCTTCCACCGGACCACATTGTAACAACATACACTGTCCGCATAATATTAATCCCTATAAACCTATTGTTCTATCTAATTCATCCAAAAAGTGATTTAAAACATTTATATCGTTTGCTGATATTTTCTGAAACTGGACACCGGAAGCATACCCCCCCTTATCGGGAAGTTGTTTTGTCCAGCGGACTAAGCCGGTCGCTTTTATATGCCTCCCTCCGCTGACCTCAATATTTAGGTTTATATTTTGCCCTATATCAAAATTTTGATGAGTAAACACCGCACAACCTTCTGCACTCAAATCAAGCAATCGTCCCTTAATGGGTAATTGTTCCACCGTCCACATATCATCTCTATCGGAACGGAAGCCAATCGGCAAACCAATTCGCACATGGCATAAATGGCGTATGTTCCTCCGCCGTTTGTGGCGAAGTTCCCGCCTTTCCTCTGCATCAGCCATACTTTCTAATTGATGAACCCTATCAATTAAGGTCTGGTAGCGTTGCAATAAATCTCTGTCTGCCTGTCTGCGTATGAATTTTCTTCGTTCTTGCACATCGAACCCTTTTCATCAAAAATATTTCTGTTAAATTAATTTACCATAAACAACACAAAAGAGCAAGTTTTTATTTTTTTTGAATAGACATCGATATATCTATTCATCACTCCGGAGATATTTTTCGGTTTGTTCCAAAATCATTTGTGAGGTGATTAATTTCATACAACGATGGTCTGTAGGGCATTCAGGCAACTGACATGGGCCACATTCCACAGGAACACGAATAATGGCTCCTCGCTCCCATGGGCTTTCTGTGTATTCAGGTTTTGTGGGTCCCATAACACAAATTACAGGAATACCAAATGCAACTGCGATATGGCGAGGTCCACTATCATTACAGATTAAAAGGTCCAGATTTTTTATTACCGTCTTTAATCGGGATAGACTATGCGAATGGACGAAGGGGTCAATAACCTTCGTTGAGCATTGTTTCATGAATTGTTCTCGTATATCCTGCTCATCTGGACCTGTAATTAGAATAGGAACCGCTCCAAATTTTTGATGCAATTCCGTTGCAACTTGGGCAAATCGGTCTGTATCCCAGCGTTTGCTCGGACCAAACGAGGCCCCCGGAGAAATACCCAAAAGAGGACCTGTTATCTCTTGCTCCCGCAATTGCTGTTTCCATCTCCCGTCTTCCTCTTCAGAGCTTGCCAATTCCAAACCTAAATTATCAGACGATACATTTATTAGTTCACATAGCTTTAAATACTCGTAAGTCATGTATTGTATTTTCCGATTCCCATTTTCATCTTTTGGGAATGGCACGGCGTGGGTTAAGAACATCTTGCGGGAATTGCAATCATAACCTATACGAATCTCTGCTCCTGAAAGAAAGGATAACAATGCGGAGCGAAAAGAATGAGGAAGTATAATAGAGGCAGAGTAATGTTTTGGTCTTAGTTTTAATGCGCATATCCCCTGTTGAAGGGGCTTATCAGGTAGTGGAATAAATTCATCTATGTATTTTAATCCCTGGAGAAGTTCGTAAATTGGTTTTCTGGCTATTACATCCAGTGTAGTCTGCGGATATTTTCTTTTTATGGAACGAAAGACAGGTGTTGCCATTACTGCATCACCTATCCAATTGGGGGCATAAACAAGAATGGATGCAAACATGTTAGGAATAGGACTTATATACGAATCTTGACTGTTATATTTTTGTTTTTTCTGACGGTTTATTGTTTTTTAAGTGAACACGATATAAATACCATGTTAAAAAGGCTGTGGATATTGCTAACGCTACGCTCATAATGAGTCCCAATAGATTTGTTCTATCAATTCCTGCTTGCAAATCGGTCGTTTTCATGAACTTACCAATCACAAGTTCCTGGACAACAGGACCAACACTCCCAATACCATTGACAATTCCCGTAATAGCGACCGCATTGGCTTCACCCGCAACGGCGACCGCGGCTGCACCCGTTAGCAAACTATCCGGACCGTAAAGCATAAAACCCACAATTCCAAAACAGAAAGCGATTAGAATCGGATTCGCACCTGCATACATCACTGCTATATAACCTATCACTGTTCCCACCGCACACATGAAACAAACACCCGCCCAGTTCCCCCGGAACCACCGGTCAAGGATATAGCCGGCGAAAATGGTGCCTACAACTCCTGTAATATCAAAAATCATAGAATAATAACTTGCTTGGTCCACAGGTAGTCCTTGAATATTCAGGAAAGAAGGAAGCCATGAGTCGAGAGCATATCGTAAGAATTTTACAGAGAAGTATGCTATTCCCATAATAAATATTAATGGATTGAAAGCAACACGGAGATATTCTGATAAAGGTATATGGTCTTCCTGCGATGCTTTAATTGCCTGTCCATAGTCCTCTTCTTTATCTATAATGGGTGCTAATCCGACATCTTCCGGACGGTCTCTTTGCCATAACAGAATCAAAGCCCATACAAATAGGGTTAAAACCGTCATACCGAAAAAGGACCATCGCCACCCCAATGATGCTAAAAAATAACCGCCGATAGATTTATATACTATATTTCCGACGATGTGGTTGGTCGTCCATATACCCATAATGGTTCCGCGTTCATGACTGCGGAGCCACCGCGAAACACCTCCGATACATCCAGGCCAGCCCGTTGCTTGAGCCAGTCCATTTATGAACATGAATAAAATAAAGTTTGCAAACGAATTGGAAAAACCAAAAATGGTATTGCATACAATAGAAATGCCTAATCCAACGAGCAGAATTACTCGGGGCCCCCACTTCCTGCCAATGAAACTATTCAGAAATTGCCCGAGCATATACGCAATCAGGAAAGAAGCCCAAATATAAGCGGTATCTCCCAAATCCCAACCCAAATCGGTTGCAATCGTAGTTTTACATATTGTAAAAATTTTTCGGGTCATGTAATAGCCGATGTATCCGATGTAGGTAGAGGTAAGAATTTTCCAACGCCAGACCCGATATTCTGAACCCAGAGGTTTTAATTCGATAGCCACACAAAGTCTCCTTATGGTCTTGTTTTTTTAAATTTTTAAATTAAAGTATTGGTATGGTTTGTTTTTATTTAATTACCAACGAATGAGAAACGAATTATAGTCACTCTAAATAAATATCACTTTCTTTTACCTATTTCTCGCAGGATGTTAAGGGCCACATCGGGTTTATTGGTAATAATACTATCCACACCCCAATTGGCGAACTTTTTCATCTCTTCTTCATCATCTACGGTCCATACCGCTACCGTTTTCCCGTCTGCGTGGAATTGGTCAATCCGTTCTTTTGTGAGGTGTTTTCTATTCACATTCATTCCCGCAACATTCAACAATTTACCAAATAGAACATAGTAATTCCACCATTCGGGGTGTTCTTCTGACTCTTCACCGAGGAACTCTGTCCGTAGGTCAGGGGCTTCGTTAATCAGGACATAACAAATCACGGGTGAAAATGTCTGTATTACGACTTGTTTCTCTATTTTCATTTTACGAACTGCGTTGATCGTTTCTTGGGCTAATGTAATATTCCGTGATTTGCTTCCATAGATCACATCATCCAGTTTTTTCTTTAACTCAGGCGTCATTTTATCTTTGCCTGCAATATTCATAATAATAAGCGGAATAATAGGGTGGTCATTATCACTACTTTTTAGTTCAATATACACACCAATTTTATTTTTAGCCAGTTTTAAAGTATCTTCTAAAAGAGGTATCCTTTCCCCTTTATATTCAGAAGAGAACCAAGAACCGGCATCTAAATTTTTAATTTCATCCCATTTCTTTTGGGTTACCTTGCCTTCTGCTCCGGTTACTCTCTTTAATTCGTCATCATGGATGATTGCCAATTTATTATCCGCAGTCAGATGAACATCTAACTCAAACCAGTCCGCTTTTAATTCCATTGCTTTTCTAAATGAGACCATAGTATTTTCAGGAGCGTAAGCACTAGCCCCTCTATGGGCTATAACATCAATACTCCCCTCAGGGGCTCCCGGCACAAAACCAGTAGCACATCCGAAACATAACATTGGCGTAAGGAATATCCAATATCTCATTTCACACATAAAACCTCCTTTCCAAAAAAATACCTGTTTTTCATCACAACATAGAAAGAATTCTACACAAAATAAGAAAAGGGTTTCATTTCCCCTCTTTCTAAATATTGTCCTTAATCTAATATACACAATTGCAGGGTTTTATTTAAAATGAATTTTATATATTTAGAGGGGAGGAAAGGAAACGAAGGAATAAACCCAATAAAGTAATTATGAAGCCCAAGCCCGAGCAAATAACTCCTCCCCAATAGGCACCGACTGCGACTTGACCTGTTCCTAATAGAAAGTCAAAGATTACACAAATCAGGCCTAAAACTACTAGGAATACCCCTGTAAAAACAAAATCGATAGGGTATCTTTCTGTAATCTCTTTGTTCTCGTCTTCGAACAATTCCCGTATTTGAGGAACTTCATCTAAAAGTTCCGGGGAATTTTCAAGTCGTTCCAGAAGTGCTATTCGGACGCGATAGTTAATCCAAACTCGACCAATGGCTCGTAAAGCCAGGTAAAATGCGGTTATAACTACGAAAAGCAAGGGCAAACTCATAAGAACTTCTCGCACTTTTATGTCCTCCTTTATGACATATCCATCGGTAAAAGAGTTTCATAATAGCATACTTATTTTATCTCTTCTTTTACAAAATCGTTTTATAATCTTTTATCGAATTCGTTAAAATAATAAAAATGAACCTATGGAAGGAATATACTTATGCAATACAGAACTCTTGGAACTACGGATATTAAACTACCTGTTGTATCCTTTGGGGCGTGGGCAATCGGCGGATGGTTGTGGGGTGGCACGGATGACGAAGAAGCAAAGCGTGCTATCCAGCAAGGAATAGATTTGGGCGTAAGCTGTATAGATACGGCTCCTGTTTATGGTTTTGGGCATAGCGAAAGCATTGTAGGGGAAGCCATTCGAGGGAGAAGGGATAAGGTAATTGTTGCGACAAAATGTGGATTGCGGTGGGATACGGAAGAGGGAGAGTTTTTTTTCGACACTGTAGACCGTAATGGGAATCCTCTGAAAGTGTATAAAAATCTGCGTCCATCGTCAATTCGAAAAGAATGCGAAAACAGTCTTCGTCGTTTGAAGGTAGATGTAATTGACCTGTATCAGTGCCATTGGCCTGATAAAACGATACCGTTGGAGGATACTATGGATGCTTTACTCTCCTTACAGAAAGAGGGGAAGATACGCCATATCGGGGTCAGTAATTTTACAGTAGAGATGATGAAAACTTGTCTTAAAAAAGGAACGATTCAAAGCAACCAGCCAAAGTATAATGCTCTGGAACGCGAAATTGAAACAGAAATACTTCCCTTCTGTCGTGAAAATAACATCTCTGTTCTGGCTTATAGCCCTATTGCCCAGGGATTACTTACGGGAAAAGTAACATTAGACAGAGAGTTTCCTCATGGAGACCTGCGTCGGGATAAGGCTATGTTCTCTCCTGTAAATCGGCGTCGAGTTTTGAATATGCTAAATAGGGTAAAACCTATAGCAGAGAATTATGGTATTACACTCGGACAACTTTTTATTGCATGGACATTTCATCAGCCGGGAATTACAACTGCGCTGGTAGGAGCACGGGATGAGTTTCAGGTAGAAGAGAATGCTAAGGCGGGTTCTGTAGTGCTTGATGAGAAAGATATTCATGCTATCCGCACAGCCCTTAATGAAATGGAACCCCTGCAACTTTGAGAAGGAGAAGGGAGCTTTCAGACAGGTTAGACGGGTCAGACGAGTCGGACAAGTCAGACTTATTCGTCGTCTTTTAATTCCCAGTCGTAGGGCTCTTGTGTAAGATGTTCCCAGGGAATAGTCCGTATTCCCAATAGTTCATCTTCCGCTTCCTCTTCTTCCCATTTTTTCATTTTTTGCTGATTCTTTCGCCATATCCATAGAAAAACAAAGATAGCAAGAATTGCTATTGGCATAAAAATGGAACCGGTCGCCAGGGCTCCCATCAGAGTAATTATCCATAAAGACCTTCTATATCCATACCAGAATTCGTCCAGGCTCAATCCGCCTATTTCCTTTAAAGATTGAACAAAACGCTTGTCTTTACACTCTCTAACCATCTCCCAGAATTTCTTGTCTCCTAATTTTTTATAGAGATATTGCACCATAGAGAGAGACTGCACATAAGCACTGCTCGTGGTATCAGGTGATGTAGTTAACATCAGGTCCCGGTCTAAATTTCGATAATCAATCAATCGATTCGTTATAACAATATGAGACATACGAAGTCCTGTACTCCAATAATATTCATTTGCAAGGAACATTGCAAGCCCTTCATTAAACCATAACGGAATTCGTTCATCCAGTCCGGCCCGATGTAAAAATACATGAACCAATTCATGCCGTAATGTCCCCGCAAAATCTTCACCCCATTTTCGTAATCGAGGAGCCTTTACAACAATTATTCCCGAGCCGGGTCTTGCAATTCCGCCATAAAGGAAAGAGGAACGCCCTGATGACATCTTAGAGAAATCTTCCGTAGTACGGACAAGCCATACCTGCACAGGACTTTCATTTTCAATGGGAAAGTACTGTGAAAATTCGGTCCATGCAGATTCGATGATGCTTTGTGCTCGTTCTGCTTCTGTTTTTTCTGTTTCTAAAAAATGGATGGTAGCATGCTTACCCTGCAACTGCTGAAATGAATCTTGATTATCTGGCAAATCTCCGGAATAAAGCAACAAAGCGATAATACAAGAAATTAACATTAAACTATCCTAATGCAATTTAGTATAAACAACTCAATATGAGATAAACGATTGTTCCCATTAATTAGAAACATCCCGATGTGAAAATTTATTTTTCTCTGTCAATAAACCCATAATATACACCAAGCCAATATCCTAATAAATAATCATGTCCATTGTATTCAACAGGCGAATCTTGCATAGGGTCACCCGGCGAAAGGTAAGGGTCCTGAACCCATGTTGACCATGTATTTTCTCGTCTATCAATAGGTATGGGTTTATTTTTTTCAGGTTCCGGGCTTTGCACATCCCAGGTCAATTGAATACCATGTTGCTGTTCATATTTTTTAATAGTATCTTTATTCCATTTTATAGAAAAAGGAAACCAAATAAGCGTTTTGATTGCATTTTCTACTTCGGAATGGTCCCCCAGATACTTTGCCGACAGGAAGGAATATAAAGGATTGGCTTCGGGCTTTAATCCGGGGAAAGGAGGAGAACCTTCCCATGCGTGTTTTAAGGACTTCCTATAATATTCTCGTATCTGTGGGTCTTGCTCTAACCGTAATAGGGGTTCTATTCCCAGAAAGAAAAGGACATCGTCCGAATGATTCACAAAGCCTTTTCGCATGGGGTCGAGATTTCTCCGTGCTTGAATAGCCCGTTCCGCATATTTTAATTCGATAGCATATTTCTTGTATATTTCGGCATATTTATCATCACCGGAAACCTGATTTGCAATTTTCAATGCCTGTAACCACAACAAAGCATTTAAAGGTTCTATCAGGGTATAGGCCGGAAAATATTTTCCCCATGTAGTCGGTTTGCCGTCCGCATCAATGATTTTTAAATCATTTCGCAAGATATGTTCAACAATTCCTGTAACATCCTTAGCGATTTCTTTTCGCACATTTTCATCCTGGATAGTCTCATACGCCCATGAGAAGCCGAACATGACTCCATCTACCTGGTCACTGCTTACATCACCTCTCCATAGATATTTGCCATCTGGAGTAGGTCGCCATATTCCATCATCTTTCCATGTGGTATCCACAGGGATTACAGCACGAGCAAGCAATCCATCCACGCCACTTGCACGACAAAGGTGATTCAATGCTTTGATGGACTGAAGCAGTCTTTCTTTATCTTTTTCATCCTTCGTTACCTGATATTTCATTGAGAGAGTCCCGACATAAATTCCGGTCATATAGGCATTATCGGGCATGTTGTAGGAAAGGGGTCTATTTTTTTGTGGGAGGACTAATTTGCATAGTGCCTGTCCATCGAGCAAAAACCGTTCTTCCATATCCTGCTGAAAAATTTCTGCCTTTTTCCACAACGGAACAGGTCCGCCTGCTTTTAATTGAGTTTCCTGAGCGAAACAAGCGGAAAGGATTAACGCATTACAGTAAAAAAATACAAGGATGTTTGCCGAAATATTTTTCATGTCTTTCATCCTATATTCTCAAGGGGTGGGTCAAAATTCCCGCGAAACACGCCGTTTATGGGTTTCGTCGGAGCACTCCATATTACACCATTATAAATAACCTTCAAAATATTGTCGTTATAGTAAATTGGCAAAGTTTCATGTCCCGGACTGAAATAAAAGACTTTTCCTAATCCTCTATGCCAGCAACAACCACTGCGGAATACTTCTCCCCCTTGATACCAACTTATAAAGACTAATTGGTCCGGTTGTGGTATGTCGAAATGTTCGCCGTACATTTCAGAGCGTTCTAACTCTATATATTCTGGAATTCCATTCACTATAGGATGTGCAGGGTCAACGACCCAGATACGCTCCCTCTCTCCCTCCCCTTTCCATTCGCGCCATTTCAACATGCAACCTGTGCCCATAAGCCGACGGAATGGTTTTGACATATGTCCTGAATGCAATACAACCAGTCCCATCCCATTTAACACACGATTCTGCACCTTTTCCGCATTTTCTTCGGTTACTTTGTCATGAGCGAGGTGTCCCCACCATGTCATTACATCTGTGGTATCTAAAATTTCATCAGATAAACCTTGTTCCGGATCTTCCAGTTGAACGACACGGACACTCGCAATCCCCGGTTGTCTCTCTAAATATTGGGCGATCTGTTTCCCTATCGAATGGGGATATACCTTCTGAACCTTTTCGCTAATCTTCTCGTGAACACCTTCGTTCCAGACTGTAATACGCAAACCTGACATAACTACATCCTTTCTGTGTTAAAGTGTATTACTATAATAAATAAATTTCGTTTTTTGTCTGTTTATAATTCTTATATTTATATTAAAACTCTTTTATTATAATTCAGATCTTGTAATCAATAAAACATGACCCAATTTTTTCTCTCTTCTCTGATTAGTGTTAAAATTTATCAGGATGATTAATTTATATAAGGATATGGTTACATGTTGCAAGTAACGCTGACGATTTCCGCATGTAAACGGCTTATCGCAAAAGGGATTGCTCGACATCCCGATATACAAAAAGCAATACATGCTCATACAGTAGTCATTGTGGCAGGAACAACTAACGGATATATAGCGGAGGAAATGTTAAAATATTTGGGATATGAAGAACCTTTCCCTAAAAATCGGTTTTTTCGGGGTGTAACGCTACCGCCGTGGTGTTCCTTAACAGAAATGGGAAGGTTACCGGATGAATCGGAGTTTCCAGGAGATGTTGTTTTACACAAAGGACAGTGGCTACGGGGAAAAAACCTTTTTGATGTAATATCCCAGTTAAACCAAATGGATGTAGTGCTCAAAGGAGCAAATGCTCTGGATGTAAAAAACCGGCGTGCAGGTATTTTTGTAGCCCATCCGCAAGGAGGGACCATTGGAGCAACAATACCTGCTGTAATAGGGCGTCGAGTTAAACTTATTATCCCGGTCGGCCTGGAAAAGAGGATTTATGGGGATATGGATGCAATTGCGTTAAAAATAAATTTTGCTCAGGGTAACGGTCTACGATTTTTCCCTGTTCCTGGCGAAGTTTTTACAGAGATAGAAGCGATAAAATTACTTACGGGAGCCGATGCGGAATTAATAGGTGGAGGTGGTGTTAATGGAGCAGAAGGCTCCTTATGGTTTGCCATCACAGGTACTGAAGAACAGGAAAATTGTGTTAATGAACTTATTGATGAAATAAAAAATGAACCTCTGTTTAAAATAACTTGATCCATGTACTTTCAAGATAGGGTTTTGGTATGAAAGCACTTCCCTTAAAAGAAAATATTCTTCGTATAATATCTTTATTTCTCTTTTTGAACAATGGTCTTGCTTTTTGTGAGGAAGCACAGTCATCAACACCGATAGGCGAAGACGATTATATCTGGGAAACGATCTCTCTTATTTATAATGGAGGTTTCGAACCTATTGAGGATGCGGACTCGTCTGTTTTCCTGTCAAAAATTTGGGAATGTTCTTCGGATAATACAGAAAACAGAATTTCTCTTGATAAAGAGACCTATCTTTCCGGAAAAAGTGCGCTTCGGGTAGATGGAGCAGGAATTGTAAATGTAAGCACTAAGGATATACCTATTCCCTCCGGAATGGTATCCATCACAGGAAGTATCTTTTATCGTGGGGACTTCCCATCAAAGGTATTTGTTAAATGGCTAAAAGGCGATGAAACGATAGACCAAAAAGAGTTACGGTTAATAGAGAATAAAGAGGCCGAATGGAAACGATATATGTTATCGGAGACATCTGTTCCACCCGGTGCGGTTGCTATAAGATTCCTATTGACTACCAATTTTAGTTCTAATGGAACCGTGTGGTGGGATGAGGGAAATTTTACAGGTGTAATTGAACAACAAAAAAGGGTTGATATTTTTGTAAATCAAGTTGGATACGACCTTCTCTATCCAAAAGCTTGTATTTTGGCTACAAATTTTAAACCGGAGAAAATAGAATCTTATCTTTTAGGCGAGTCAGACCGAGAAATTAAAAAGTTATATCCGGGCGAACCCGGTCGGATTGTCGGAGCCCATAAATCTGACTGGGGAAAATGGTTTTATCGTGTTAATTTTTCAGATTATAACGAAGAAGGTACCTATCGAATTGTAGTTATAATTGAAGGAAAAAAGTATTACAGTGCTCCTTTTTTTATCGGTAAAGACCTCCTCTGGGAAAAGACCATCCCAATTGTATTAGAAGGAATCCGACTACATCGCTGTGGTACAAAGATAGAAGGTATCCATGAACCCTGCCATACAGATGATGCTTTTGAAGGGAACTCATTAACAGGGGGATGGCATGACGGGGAAACCTATAGTAAAACGAAATCTTCCCTTTGCTTAAATCTTCTTGCAGAAAGTTGCAACATCTGTACATGGCGATTGCTAAAAAATAATGATTTGAATACGAAAATGAAGGAGGAGATAGAATGGGGTGCTCAATATATTGTTAACCGTGTTAAGGACGATGGAAAATTAGTTGGAAATATTGTTTCCAGAACAGGAACGGATACAAAGAAACCCGAGGAAGAAACCGATAATCAGCCTGCAACAGGGGATGAGAGGCCCATTCAAGAATTCATTGATGATGAAGACACCCTTATCTCTGCTCTTGGGAATCTTACTTATCTACTCTCAAAAACAAATCCAGAGAATCCTTATAGCGGTAAGACTGAAATATTAACCCAATCTATGTTATCTCAGGGGAAAAAGCCCCCCGGACTCTTTTCTGCACTTGTCTATCTTGAAGAGATAAAAGGAACTGGAAATTATATATCCTCTGCCAAATTAGTGGTTCCCGAAAATTTACTGTGTGTATCAGAAGTCATACCAAGATATGATGCATTTACATACGAAAATAAAACTTATGATTTGGTTCAGGTCTTAAAAAATACACTCCAGAGCTACGCAGAACAAGCCAATCAGAATCCATTCAGAATATGTCCAATAAAATGGACACCCGAAGTTGATTTCTTCGGGGTAACAATAAACAAAGGTGCGGGTCTAAAAGGGAACAATATTCACCTTCTACAAATTGCTCAATTGGCTGGGAAAGCTTTTCGCTTCATACCCGAAGATATGACCAAAAACTTGTTTTTTGACCATATCAATTGGATATTGGGTGTTAATCCTTATGGAATCTGCTTTATTGAAGGATTAGGGACAAAAAACTTATCGGGATATGCACATCCTTTTGTAAAACATGGAGTAAATCCAGAGAAATTAGTTGGTGTTATTCCCTTCGGAATTCGGGCTACTTCCCAAAATTCTGATGTTCCTTATCTTGACATATCCCCTTCGCCAAATTCGGATATAGGCTCTACCGGTATTTCTATCGAAACAATGGCTTTATATATTAATGCTCTTGCTCATTTCTATCGTGTCCGTGTCCATCCAGAAACAGTTATAAAACCCTCACAATTTTAGTAAAAAGACATAAATACTCAATACATCTAAAACAATCCGTATATATTTATATCTTTTTAAATACATAATTTAAAGACCAAATGTTTTCAAGATTTTTTCTTCAAAGGTATGTATCATAATTTTGTTTCCCGCCGGATTTAAGTGGCAGTGGTCGTTAAACAAAGTCTCACCCGGAATATGATGGGGTTCAGCCTGTTCAACAGCCCGTAATACATCTGCTAAGGGGATATTGTGTTGCGTGGCGAGTTCTCTTACAATATTATTTTCAAGGTCTGAGGATTGATGTCGAGGTGAGGTTTCCCGGAGTATTTTTCTTCCTAATTCATACGCTTCGTTATACTTTCCATCCTTGATGAGTTGAAGAACCTTTTCATATTCTTCCGCACTCTTGCCTATTAAATTGGGCTTGATATAGTTTGATGGAACGGTAGCAATTATAATCTTTATGTTTTTTCCTTTGCATAGACGGATAATTTCATCTAAGTTCTGTTTGTATTTTTCCATCCTCTCTGCAATTTCCTCAGGAGTAAAAACATGGTTCCAGCCTTTACCTGCATCGGGTAATGATTGTGCCAGCATCCTTCGGTTATGTTCTGATTCAAGTTTTGATATTCGATAGCCCGCTATACGGTCCCGCACAAATCTCATCGCAGCGGATGAGTATAAAATCCGCTGTAATTTTGTTGTTTGGACCCGCGCTAAATGGAGTTGCTCTATCTCTTCAAATTCGTTGTGTCCCGAATATATCATTACAAGATCCGGCTCATAGTTCATAATCTCGCGTGCAATCAATACAAGCCGATGCGTTCCGTAGGAAAGTCCACCACAATTGATAATTTCTACCTCTTTGTAATTAGGGCTTAACTTTTCCTCTAATCGTTCGGCTAACCCCGGCTGTTCATAATGAACATAATTCACAGACGAACCGCCTAAGAAAAATATTCGTAATGTTCCATCAGGTTTGTTTCTCAAAAACCGCTGGTTCTGAAAGGCAATGGTTTTATTCGGATGGGTTATTAAATATCGGCTGTCCTGAGGGTCGGGAATAAATAAACGGGAATCTTCGGTAAAACCTAAACCGATGTCCATAACCATGGGCGGAAACCAAATTTCTACAATTCGGGCGATTAATTCAAAACTGGCAAGCAGAATGATAAGGGGTAAAAAAGTGAAGATGAGAAACTTTTTCTTGCTTATGGTTTCCTTTTTTGTGTATTCATTCATTTTTCTATCAGCCATTGTTGTAATTTAGGAGCCAAAGTTTCTGCCAATAATTTGTGTCCTTCCGCAGTCAGATGTCCATCAAGTTTAAAAAATAGATGAGGGTCTTGTTTCCGTTGCCGGAATGCTTCTGAAACAGTAAAACAAGGCACACCGGCTTTTTCACAAGCAATTTGAATTACCCTATCAGGTGCATCGGAAGTTAACATTTCAGGCACGACATCAAAACCGACCCGTTGAATATTGTTCCATGCGACTTCATTTACATACGGTCCATCGGGGATACTGACTACCGCTACGCGAGCATTGAATTGACTGGCCACAGACTTTATTATCTGTAATGCTTTTGTCATATTCACAATACATTGCTGTATCCATGGGTCTTCCGGATTCAGCGTTAGTGTATAGATGTGCTTATTTTTCAATGCAAGGTCTATCATATAAGGGTTAAGAAGACCGTTAAAAAAAGCCTGTTTTACCTCTTCATCAAAGTTGTGAAATTTCTGTTTCTCATCCGCAGACATTTTTTCATAAAATTCTTTTGCGGTATTTGCAGACCACCGGGCATTATCTTCCGCAGTCGTTTTTTCTGGTGGGCGTTCTTGCGTTCGTTTTTCGAGGGAATAGGCCAGTCTCATCATTTCTACCGTGCGCACGAAATTAGGGAACAAATATCTTGTACCGTGTATTAACCCCGTACGAACCTGTTCCAGTCCTTCCGAACCCGATGACGCAATGTCATTCCCCTGCAAAATGCCGACTAAAATCCAATCGGGTTCCAGTAACGGCACAATCGTGCGTGTAATTTCCACATAAAACGGAGGTCCTGCCCCTGGTTTCCCTAAGTTGACAGTCTCAATGTGCTTACTGCCCAAAGACAATTTTTGTTCTAACCTTCGAAGCCAGGTCTCCTCAATATTCACTCCCCATCCATAAGTATATGAATCTCCCACTGCTATTATACGATAACTCTTTGCATTTTTCGGTCTCTGTACTTCCCGTTCTCGAATACCTAATGAATTTGTCTCTACAACATACTTAAAATCAACAGAGGCAAATTCCTGCCGGGATAATGGAGGGAAAATAAGGTCATGGGTCCCTTCCGGAAAGGGTTTGGGTAATACATTACCTAAAATACGGTCCAATATTATTGTTAGTACAAGAACAAAAAATATTGAAGCCATTAGTAAAATAATATTTTTTATAAATGACCTCATTTCCATACTCCATTAATTCTGTAATTTATCCTTGTTTTCATTAGATATCAATTCTCTTCATGATATGTTATTATAAATAATTTGAGATATGAAAAGATGTAGTCAAAATAAAAAGAGAAATACGATTTGGATATGAATTCGAAGACATTTTTATATTTATTTTTAATTCTACTTGTAGGTTATTTATATCGTTCAGTTGGTATGAGTTATGAATCAATTTGGTGGGATGAGTTCAGTAGTGTTGTTCACCTAAAACCTTTGTCTGAGTATGAATCTTCACCTGACTTTACGCGTTGGGCCCAGGGTGTCCATTATGAACCATCTAAAAATATTCTCCATTTCTTAATTAAAAATCGCTCGTTGGACCCTGCAACAATGCCGTTATATTACTCTATTGAATACCTCTGGCATACTTATATTGATGAATCGTATTATTCTCTTCGTTTGCTCTCTGTTTTCATAGGAATAACTGTAATTTACTGCGTATATATTTTAGGTAATGTTAGTTTTAATGCTTCCGTCGGGCTTATTGCAGGCCTTCTCGTCGCTTTGTCTCCCATCCACCGGCAATTTTCACAAGAGATTCGAATGTATAGCCTGTTTACCCTTTTGTCTATCCTTTCTATGCTTCTTTTTATCCTTTGGTATCGGGAACAGAAACGGAAAAATTTTACTTACTATCTCGCTGTTACCTTTTTGCTTCTCTGGACACACCCATTCGCAACTCTCATTGTCATGGTGCAAGGGTTATACCTGCTAATAGACCGATTATGGTTTCTGATAGAAAATTACTATCGTAAAGATACCCAGAAACAAGTTAACATAAAATCCCCTCGCGATAATTTTATTTTTTTACTCAAATGGGCTATTCCTCTTTTTTTAATTTCATTACCTTCTGTTTTATATATTCTAACAATTAATTTCTGGTCGCCGGACCTCACTTCCTCTTGGATGAAAATACCTACTCTCCGTGAATTTACAGGTGACCTTTTTGCAGATGACTGTATCGGTTGGACCTATCAACTCCGAGCGGAACCCGATTTCTGGATGAACTTTTTTGATAAGGAGACGGCCCGTTCTATTGTATCCCAACAGTACTTTATCGGAGGGGTAATGGTTGTTTTGTATATCATTTGTTTCATCTGGGCCATCCGGATATATCTTAAAAATAAGGTAAAAGATGAGGCCCCGTCAGAAAACGGATGCAAAAACACAAATAATTCCCTTATTTTGCTTTATTCTATCTGGTGGCTATTCCCTCCGATATTTCTATATTTAGTTTCGCACTTATGGCGTCCTTGTATCATGCCAAGATATACCCTGCATAGTTCTATTGCTTTATATCTAATTATCGGTTACACCCTCAGCAATATGGAGTGGAAAGGGGTAAAACGCCTTCTATTTTTCGCTTTTCTTCTCCTATATCTATATCAGAGTAGTTTAATAATCGGAAAACCTCAACACACAGACTGGAAAAACGCGGGTGTGTTCATTAAACAGAATTCAAAAACAGAGGATATTCTCTTAGTAAATAATGAGTTGTGGAAGCGTGTATTTCTTTACAATTTGGGTCCGGTACCCAACATTGTATGTTATGGGTCCAATTTTGAGAATACAGCCGAGATTGCACATTTTCTTTTGAGAAGATTACTTCCTGAACGGAGGCCTAATGCAAAACTCTGGATTGTGGTTCAGGGGGATTATTTTGAATCTGCACCTCTGAATCATTTTGAGAAGTACTTAAAAGAAAAGGGTATGATTTATCAATCGGTTGAATTTCCAGGAATACAACGGGTGGTCGTATACCACCAAATATACTCGACTCAGGAGTTATTAGAACCATCTCGGATAAATACAATATCTCTGTTAGAAGACCTCTGTGCTTTGGCGTTAGAATTCTGGCGGGTCAAGGATTACTGGTCTGCTGTGGATACTTGTAAACAGGTTATTGAACTGGATGCGGGTTATGCTCAGGCATATTCTTATATGGGTATGTCTTACAAGGAACTGGAGGAATGGGACCTTGCAATTGACGCATTTACAAAGGCGGTTCAGTTAAAACCAGAGCATTACCCCTGGAACTGGATTAATATTGCGGATATTCAAATTAATAGAGGACGCTATGAGTCCGCTATTTCTGCACTGGAAAAAGCATTTCAATTGCTACCCAATGACTCCTTTGCTCATACCTGCATGGGACGTGCTTATTTAGGGTCAGGAAATCATGAGAAAGCCATTCAATATTTCCAAAAAGCCATAGAACTTGACCCCACAGACCTGCGTCCTGTGACCGAATTAGAACGACTGAAGAATAATGTACCAACAACACATTCTACATCCCGATGAATCTCATAAATCCAAGAAACCTCTATAGACTGTTTTTGCTTTGTATTTGGCTCCTTGTGGTACTTTTAGTAGGGGAAAGCACCCTCCGCATATATGAATACATCGTTTGCAAAACAAATCCACTTATCCTTTCGCTAAACAATCAGCCTCCATGGACTCACAGTGAATCTATCCATGAAGCTAGAGCCCAAACAATTATCTATCCTCCACCTTCCATCATAGATTGGCTTACCAACAGGGCAAGATTTTTTCTCCAATTAGATGAGCAAGACAGACTATTGTTTTCCTCTTTTTATCAAATTGCAATTCTTGTTCAGGAAGATGAGGGACAGCACCCTATTATATATTTACCTTCTCCCAGTACCCAAAATTTTTTCAATGGGGACATAATAGTTTCAATTTTAGACAAAGAGAAGAACATAGTAAAATACTATCCTTCTTTCACAAAAGGGGAAATGACCATAAGTGATTTGTTCTTTTGTCCATTAAAGGATGAAACTGATAAGGAATTCCTTATATGTTGGTATAAAACTGAAACCATAGATACAAATGAAACAAAAAGTGAGTCCGACATTTGGGAAATTCCTTACTTTGAATACAAAAAACATGCCCAACTCCCTTCTTATGAATTTCATACGAACAATTTTGGATTCCGGGATGAAGATATAGTTGTTCCGAAACCTCAGGGAGTTTTCCGTATCCTCTGTATCGGAGGTTCTACCACAGAAGAAGGTCCTACGGAAAAGGAAACCTATCCAAATTTTTTGGAAAAATTGTTAATTGAAGAATACAAAGGTCCTTATAAAATTGAGGTAATCAACGCAGGAATCCCAGGAATCTCTGCTAATAAGTTATGGCTTCGTTTGCCCGATTTTGTTTTTATACAACCCGACCTCGTTATATATTGTGAAGGTGCCAATGATATAACGCATATTCTTCTCCCCTACTGGATAAAAAACCTTCCACAAATTAAAAAATTTGCAATTCATTTTACGCTATTTCGTAACTGTTTCCCGTTATATTTTTTACCTGACAAAGATAAGATACAAGAAGACCTTCAAAAAGACATACTAAGTTATATAGAGAAAATCCACAATTATTTGGAGAATAAAAAAATTGGTTTTGCAATCATGAGCATGCCTGCTCCTAATTATTCCTTGATGAGCCGTGTTGAAAAAAACTATTTCCAGTATGTTACCCGAAAATGGTGGGGAGGAGACTTTATTAACTATCGGATGTATTATTATGTTCTACATGTATATAATCAACTAATAAATGAACAATTCTCAGACAAGGCTGATTTGTATATTCCAATGTATGAGATGTTCCAACAAATGCCCCCATCCTGTTTCAATGATTTGTGTCATCAGAAACTAAAGGGCATACAGAAAAAAGCGGAAGTATCTACATCTTTTTTGTTGAAATATCTACAAAAATTACAAATAGAAGATAACAACAATGCGGTCGAAAAATAAAAAGAGAAAAGTAATTTCCATTTTAGGGTATAGCCTCTTTATCCTATTCTGGCTTATTGTGATATGCCTATCTCTGGAGTTATGGGAACGACTAAGATGGAAATACATAGAAAAAACGAATAAATATGTTCTTATTCGACAGGGTAAATTACTGATTAAAGAGTGGGATGGTGAACAGGAAGAGAGAATTCATTATGGTGAGGGAAAGCATTTATTTCTGCCCCAGCAAATACTCGTAGGAGATGAGTGGTGCGAACCTCAACCTGACCCATTAGAATTATGGAATTATCGCTTTCATTTTTATTTTTGTAGGGATGAGCCCTTTCAATCTGCTTTTCGGAATATTTATGATATGGACCCATTTCGTGTTGAAATTCATAAAAATCTAAATCTCATTTTCAAACAGATAAATAACGACATAGAACAGAACAAATTCACACTCTATCAATCAATTATAAATCACATCCCAAAAAACAAATTTCTATCAGGGACAAGTTTTCTTCATGAGGAAAATATCGGCGGTACCCTCTATGGATTTTTTTTCTATCCCATACATGAACAGCCAGAAGCCTATATTTATCATACATTTTCATTTCCCAATAAAGGGAAAAATGACCCACTGAATCCACGGTTAGGAAGGTTAGCAATTAACGACCTATGGGATATTAATTATTTTTCATATAAACCTCATATCAATTCTACTGAAATGCTCTTCCGCACAAATAACTTTGGATTTCGGGATAGAGATTTCAAACTGACAAAAAAGAAAGGGGTATTTCGCATTTTATGTGTGGGAGCCTCTACAACAGAAGAAGGTATTTCTAATAAAGAAGCTTATCCTAAATTTTTAGAAGAAGAATTAAGAAAATACTTCGGTGAAAATCGTATTGAGGTATTCAATTGTGGCATTTCCGGTATGACCATGAAGAAACACTATGCTAAATTGCCCGATTATTTATATCTTCAACCTGATATGGTTATATTATACGAGGGGATTAACGATATTATTTATGAAGTATTCCCCCACGCTTTTGACAATTCTCCAAAAATTACTCAGCTTGCGTTCTTATTATCCCACTTTGTCCGCCGACAGATGCGGTCTTTGTTAGACTACCCTCAAGAAGAATTGGAAGCATACATTCAAATGTGTATATTCCAATATATTCTGTATTTTAACAATGTTTTATTATCTCACAATATTGATTTTTGTATATCCAGCATTGGAGTCCCCTATCGGGAAAGATTAAACCAAGTAGACCGCGATTATTATGATTATTACTATGACAAAGAATGGGGTTGGGTAAATTCTACCTTCAAGCAATACTGTGATGTGATGAAACTATATAATCAGAGATTGAAGGAATACTGCAAACAAAACGGCCTTCTATATGTTCCTGTGGATGAGAATATGCCTGCGAGCACAAAGTATTTCGGAGACATTTGCCACATGCGACAGCCCGGAGTCCGGCTTAAAGCTCAAATCATGGCAAAAACATTAATCCCCTACTTAGAAAAATTTTTAGGGTCACCCCAGAATTCTACTGCTTCACCTGAGTAGCTTGCTGTAACAACTCTCTAAACTCTTTACGGTCGGGCTGAGCAAGAATACATCTTTTGATGTATTTAATAGCCTTTTCAGGTTGATTTTCTGCGAGAAATATTTGAGCCAATTGTTGGTTTACGGGAAGTAAATCTGTCTTCACTTGAGCCAGAGGAACTAAATATTTTTTGGCCTCTTCATAATTACCCATGCGTGCATAAAGTAAACCCAAACCTGCAAGTGCATTAAAATCCTTCGGTTGCAGTTCTAAGGCCCATTGATAATGCTTTTCTGCCTTTTCATATTCACCAAGTCGCACTAATAAATCCGCATAATTCCTATGAGTAAGATAATTCTTGTAGTCCAGTTCCATTGCCCGCTCATACAAAGATTTCGCTTCCATATCCGAATGGATCATTACTTTCAGGTCCGCAAGACGCGTAATAGTAACTGCATTATCAGAGAAATGCTTAACCGCTATTTCCAGAAGTCCAATACTTTCAAAAACTTTGTTTAAATCGGCAAGCAATAACCCTAATTTATTGATAACCGAAAATTCTTCCCGAACTTCCAGAGATTTGCGATAGTATATCTCGGCCTGTTTCCATTCACCCATTTTAACATATACATCTGCAAGACCTTCATATACTTCTGAATCAGAAGAAAGAGAAACCATACATTCCAGAAATAATCTCTCCGCTTCCTTAAACCGTTCCTGGTCCGACCGCAGAAATGCAAGTGTCTTGAGAATGGTCGCATCTTCTGGGTTTAGTTCTTTAGCCTGTTGTAAGTATTTTTCAGAAAGTTCATACTCACCGAATTTACGATAGAGACCACCTAATTGATGAAGCACAAAAGACTGATTTGGCATTATCACATTTGCCTGTTCTGCAAAACCTAATGCAATAGCTGGCTCGCCCATTTTTTCCCAGATAAGAGAGTAATGATAATACGACCATTGGGTAGGAATTTGATAAAGGAACACAGTGCTTAACAGAAGATAGGCATCCTCAATAGCGCCTTTTTTAAGTAGCAAATAAGCAAGGGCATCTTTCATATCCACAAAATCCGGATTTAAAGCAAAAGAGATCTGGTAAAACAATTCCGCATATTCCAAACAATCGCAACGGTCAAAACTTAAACCTATATTGAACGCATAGATATAATCTTTGAGGAATGGAGAAGAATCTATAAAGTAAGAATGGAGAAAACATTCATGTGCTTTCTCCCATTCTCCTTTCATCGAATAAATAATCCCCAGATGATAGAGGGATTGAAAAGGTTCATAGGGAAGCAATCGCTCAAACAATGCCTGAGAATATCCCAAATCCATTTCTGTAAGAGCCATAGTACCACGAGAATAAAGTGCCCCTGTATGATACGGTTTTTTCTCTATTACTTGTTCATAGCATCTCTTAGCATTTTCTATATCCCCCAACGCTTCATAAATAAGTCCTAAATTATAATGCGATTCAACATGCTCGGGATAGTATTCAATGAATGAGATAAGTTGTGTTTTGGCCTCTTCCCATTTTTGATTTTGCACCATTTGTAAAATGATATGGAACCAGGATCCAAACTGACGGGGATTCTTTTGTAAGGCTTTGCTGAAATATTGATACCCTCTTTCTTCTTCTCCACGCATAAGATAAACATTCCCGAGCCCTGCCCAGGCATCCGCATAATTTTCATTTTTTTCCAAAACAGATTTGTAATAGTTTTCCGCCTTATTCCATTCCCCCAACAACTCCCATGCATGACCCAATTGAAACATCTGATTTAAATTGAGTTCTTTCTCTTCAGATTCCTTGATGGACAGGAAACATTCCTCTTGCATTCCTAATCCGGCATAACACACAGCGAGCGTGGGTTCTTCATCCCATGTTGCAGGGCTCACTTCCTTTGCTTTCCGCAGATAATTCAAAGCCTTCTCATAATCTAACATTTGTACATAGCATAGCCCTATGCCTTTCAACAATTCATGTTCCGGCTGATATTTTCCATGGATCTCGGAAAATAATTTCAATGCCTCCGTAGGTTTTCGTTCCGATAATAAGACCTGACCCAAATTAAATTGTGCATCCGTATAATTTGGGTCCATACTCACCGCCTCTTCTAAATATTTCCTCGCTGTGTTTACTTCCCCATTCCGGAATAAAATCATAGCACTATGATTCAGTGTTTGAGGATGTCGGGGATTTATATCTAAAGCCTGTTTATAACTCTCCAACGCGGTTGTAGCATTCCCCAATTTTTCATAAGCCCAACCTACTGCAAACCACATGTCCACTTTGTTCGGATTTCGTTGTACTGCTTCTTTAAAATGTTTCAATGCCTTATCCCAGATTTCTCTTTTTGCAAAAATCAATCCCAAATTATAAGGTGCGGAGGGATGTTCGGGCCATATTTTAAGACATGCATGAAAATGTTCTTCCGCTTTCGCCAAATTGTCAAGTTCATAATAAAGCACCCCTGCATGGTAATGGGCCTCTGCATCGGGATGTTTTTTTATCCACTCCTCAAAAAATTCTATTCCTTCCATTAACTTACCGGTTCTTTGATAGCATTTCCGTCGTTCATCTAACCAGCGGGAACGGTTCGGTTGATAATCGAAATAAGGAATATGTGCTAATAGGAACAATACTGTAACCATTACCCCAATAAAGGCGGTGTAATTCCATTTCCTTGATTGAATCGTGTTCCACAAACTCGAAAACACCACGCCACCAAATAGAAAAAAGTAAGGGATCAGGGAAATACGATAACGACTCCCTGCAATCACAAGAGAAAAGACACTGATATTCACTACAACAAAAAGCAATAGAACAATTACAAATTTCCATGAAGTAACGGATACCTTTAATTTTGATTTTCCTTTTGACATGAGAGACAAAACAAATAAAATAAGGCCCGTAATAAGTAAACTCACAGGAAGTGGAAAACGAGGTAAATACCTCAGAAGTTTGGATACTTCCCGTTCGTAATGAATGACCTTATTTTCATCCAATTCTTGTGGTGAAAATGTCCACAAGAATCGTTTTACACATTTTTTAAAATTTAACCACGGATATTCCTTTATATTATTTATAGCCCCTGAGATAAGGTAATCTCTCCATTCTTTATAAGTTGCTCTCCGCCCCAGTCCTAATTCCTTTCCCAGCCCCATCGTCATCCCGTCCAAATCAAATGTTTCTACTGTATCTTCTGGTGTTTTATTGAGCCATCGTAATATCTCGGGAGTATAGGTACCGTATTCCGGAGTGTCGGGACAGAAAGCTACCGAAAGGGTATATTCGCTATTGTGCGAACCTGATGTAAATGAACCACAAAGATAATAGTTATATAAAGCCAGCGGGAATATAGGTAGAAAAGCAAGTAAAAAGAAAATTATACCTGCAAGAATACTCTTCCAAATTTGTTCCGAACTATAAAAAAGGAATGTAACAAATAAGGTTAAAGGAAAAATGAGTAAAAATACTTCGCCACGAAACCAGGCTCCTACCCCAAAAACAAAACCTGCAAGAGAAATAAGCCCTAAACGATTGTTTTGGTAAGCCTTTAAAAGTAGATAAAAAGATAGTAAATTTATGCTTATATAAATCATTGCTTGATTAAGTTCTAGGTCATAGTAAACAAAACCCCAATAAGTAGCAATACCCAATGCAGAAAATAGCCCTGCCCTATAATCGAACAGTCTTTTACCTAATAAATACACAAGTAGTATATTAATGAGACCTATCATAATTTGGACACATCGCACTGCTAAATAACGGCCATCTGTAAACCAATAGATTAAGGCAAGAAATAATGAATACCCGGGCGGATTGGGAAGAGGATGCCCTTCCATAAAAGGATTGCCTTCATTCCGTGGGGGAGTATAATCGCCAGACAGGATAGCCCGTGCCCAGTAATCTTTAAACTCGGAATCGTGCAAAGGGGCCGTAAAATCAGGGTTATGTACTGCCTCTGATAGATAAAATACCCGCAAACCCAGCCCTATAATGAGTATTAATGTAATGACAATAATCTGCTTCGTAGGGTTCTCCTTTATGTTGTGTCGGACGGGTCAGATTCGTCGGACAGGTCGGACCTGTCGGACTCGTCAGACTTTTTAAATTTCCAGGTTTTTCAGTTCTAATGCATGTTCTTGCACTTTGCGGATAATCTTAACAAGATCTTCCATGTCTTTCTCTTTTCCAAGCAATATATGATGAGGTAACCATGCGCCACTCTTATAACATAAATCTTCTGCTACCGGACAGCATGTTTGGGAATAGTCATAAAAGGCCGCATTTTGGAATGCAGGTTGCTTGTAAATAGGATAAGGGTAACCTGCGGTGAGCGGCAATCCTTCCGCCTGAACGGCTTTTATGAATGGCTCTCTTGAACAGCCTATTTCTTCTTCTTTGAGACGGATACATAAGAGATGAAAAGCCCTCCGGGTTACTCTATTACTTAGAGGTTGGGGATAAATACCCGGTATCTCTTTTAATGCAGTGGTTAGATAAACTCCATTGGCTTCTCGAACTTGCAGTTGGTTCTCTGCTCGGGTTAGTTGTGCCAATAATATGTTTGCTGTGAACTCGTTCATACGGACATTCGTTCCGATCCGCTCGTGATAATACCATGGACCTGTTTTGGAACGGCCACAATTGGTGATAGACCTGCATACATCTGCAAAATCTTCATTATCCGTCACAATAGCCCCTCCTTCGCCCGCTGTGATATTTTTTGACATTTGGAAACTGAATACGCCCCCAAGCCCTAAAGTTCCTGCACCCTTCCCTTCCCACCGTCCTCCCCAACTATGACAAGCATCCTCAATCACTATCAGGTTATGTCTTTGTGCTATTGCATTAATCTTATCCATGTCACAAATGTATCCAGCAAAATGAACTGGGATAATGGCTCTTGTTCGTGGAGTAATTGCCTTCTCAATTAAGTCCGGGTCTATACACCAACTTTCATCTACATCTACGAAAATAGGCACTCCCCCCATCCGCACTACCGCCGAAGCAGTCGCTATAAAAGTATAGGGAGGGACAATGACTTCATCGCCCGGTTTTATATCAATCGCTTGCAAGGCTACCTCAAGTCCGGTAGTCCCGCTATTGCAGGAAACACAGTACTTTGCCCCTTGAAATGTGGCATATTCTTCTTCAAACTTTTTTACCTTCTCTCCATAAAACCATTTACCACTTTCAAGGACTTCTAAAACGGCGGTTCGTTCTTGTTCGTCAAATACTGGCCATGAATGCCATTTGATTTCAGGTGGCCGAACAGGCTCACCACCTAATATCGCAAGTTTATCTATGTTCCCCATAATCATCTCCTGTAATCTTCAATGGTTGTTCCATAATCATAGTTTAGATTAAGAAACTTCCCTACACAAACGCAAATAGAGATGAAAACACACCACAAAAAGAATGGATTACGAATCAAATAAGAGTTACAAGTATTTATTTTTCAATCTTAGCACAAATAGATAGCAAGGAAATATCTTTAGAAACGGGGGGTTGACGGCGAATCTCTAACGGAGGCACAGAAAACGGAATATCAAACTTACGAATATTAACTCCACCACTCTCCGGGTCTCTTGATATTCCTCCATCATCTTCTCTATCCATTCCAATGCTATATACTTTGAATCCAAAATTCTCCTCTTTGATGTATTTAATAGGTTCCCCTTTATTCCATGGGTCTTTGGGAACTTCTGAAAGATAATCAGGAACTAATTCTTCCAAATTTCCCGGTAGCCGATTATTTTTCTGGCGAAATCTTTCAACGGCAATGGCCGTTTTAATTAGTTCTACCACAACATGATGCCTCAATTCTGCTTCGATAGTTCTTTGTAATGCAGGGAAGACTATCATAGTCATAAAATACAACCAACAAGGTGGAGCCGTCTTAAACAAATAAGTAGAATTTCTATCTTCAAAAAGACGAGTAAAATATAAATCAATAAATTGTTTTTCGGGGACCTCAACATTCTCTTCACGAGTTACCTTTGTACAGGCTTCCATTAAACTGGAATATAAGTTGACCGCAAGCATTGCTTCTAAACCTGCGGGATACATAATATCGGTTATTGGAAACCATGATTTTCCAACACTATTAAATTTCTTTTCTGTGATTGAATCACTAGAAATATGGGAGGATACAAAAACTACATTTCCTTTTTTGAGTAGGTCCAGAAATGCTAACAATTCTGTATGATAACTTAAACCTAATTTAGATCTCTCTTCTTTCGGCACATAATACATTGTAATAATGTCATTCAATTTTAAGAGCACATCCTCGGGTAATTCACAGTGCGAGAAAATCCAATCAATATGGTCACACATAATCCCTGTTATGGCAAAATTTACAAGTTGAGAAATCAAGAAAGGCTCATGTTCAAGGGATTTATAAATAGAGGCCATACTCCGAAATGCTTTGAGCAATCCCTCATAGTCGCCCTTAATAACACACAGGTCCGCCTCAAATGCTAATCTCCTTGCATAGTCTCTTAGACGAGCGAGATGAGGTAATTCCGTGCTGAAACCCTGTGTTAAATCAATAGGGTAATGACCCTTTTCCAAACCACTTTCAGCGATTTCGTGTAGTTTTTCCAGCACCATTTTCGCCAACCAGTCCAAACACACCTCCTCGAGCCACAGTAATTGACACATTATCTAAAGCAAGTTTGCTCCCAAAATTTTTACTCAAACCTTCTATCTTTGCAATAGACGAATCTTTTTCTGATTCTTTTAGTTCATTTAGTTCTCTCATGACCTTACTCCTCTTCTATGTTCAAGTTTATTTTTTCAGCACGAATTTTTATCTGTTCCAATACTTGATTTAACGAAAAATTCAAATGTTTTGCCACGACTAATAATGAGTCAACATGCTCATGGAAAATACGGTAGCGTTCATCATCAGAAAATATAGGCCGTGTAGGAGCCACATAAGTTCCTGCACCGGGACGCGTATAAATCAATCCCTGACTTTCCAATTCTTTGTAGGCTTTTGCAACAGTATTTGGATTTATCAGCAACTGCTGAGCCAATGTGCGAACAGGAGGCAACTCATCACCCTTTTTCAGTGAGCCTGTTGCAATGAGATATTGGAACTGCCGGACGATTTGTAGGTATATCGGCGTTCCATCTTGCGTATTAATCCGTATCATATCTTAAATCCTTACTGTATTATTGTACTAATATAATAGTACAATATTCTCCACCATTTGTCAAGTAAATTTTTTAAAAATTTATTATTTTTTAGAAAATGAATATAAGTATCTGATTATCAAAAAGATATGAAGTTATTATTCTCTTAAATTTAGAAAAAGAGAGACACAAATAAGTGTAGAAAGGAAAAAATGGGATGTAGAAAAAATCAGATATAGATCATTTTTGTTTCACATCAACATTCTTCAGAGGATACCCGAGAAAAATTATACATCCCACAAAGGCACTCAGTCCTCCCGCTATTGCAACAAATCTCAAGCCCTGTTCTGTTACATTACTCCCACTTCCCCAATAGGCCAGAACAGAGAAAATGGCGCCTGAAATTCCTATAAATATTTTTTGGATGGTTCCTTGAATAGCAAAGAATATAGCATCGCGTCTTGTTCCTGTCTTCTTTTCATCTTCATCAATAACATCCGTGAGTATGGCAAAGGGCAACACAGCCAGACCTGCTACAGGAATACCCATCCACATTACTACAAGTAGTAAATGAACAAAAGGACTTCCGAATGGATACAAACCTACAGCCGAAAGAAGGAATAATCCAATACTCGCCAACAACAGGGTCCATGAAAAAATCCGGTATTTACCGAAGCGTTCTACGGTCGGACCTACAAATGCAAATAGACACATTGTTATCAACAGCAGAGGTAACATCAAATAAGTTACAAAGGCTTCTCCTTTTCCTAAATACACTTTAACCCAGAAGGGAAGGCTCATCACAATACAAGTGAAAGCGAGGAAATAAAAGGAAGTTCCGAAAACAAGATGTAAAAACGACCTACTCTTCAGAACCCATATTGCAGATTGAATAAAGGATACATTTTTTTCACCTTCCTTGGGGACATTTCGTTCTTTTCCCGTTATAGCGATAGGTAGTAATGAGGAAAAAGTTAAAAAAGCGACAAGTAAAGACATCATTGTCCATCCGTAATTTTCCTTAACTACTCCAACCAGTGCGAAAACAACACTCCCAAGCATTACAAAGACACCCTGTGCGGTCATTAATCGGACGCGGTCCATACTTTCCTCCCCTAATTCTGTCAGTAAGGACAAATAGGGTGTCAATACCCCCGGATAAAATAGAAGATATATTTGTATAATCAGGTATGCATAAATAGCCCGTAACCATACAGGAGCCATTACAGGGGGATGCCACATTAAAAGGAAAAATATCACTAACGGTAACAGTCCAAATCGAACAAAGGGGATTCTGCGTCCCCACTTTGTTCGGCAGGAATCACTCCAATGTCCAATAAGAGGTTCTGCAACGGCACCACACACACGGGCAATCATAAAAATAACCCCAAATAACGAAGCGGATAATAATGCGTCCTTTTCGTTTGGGACATATCGCATAAAAATCCATTGCGTAAATACCATATCGGGTAATGTTAGAGCAATCCCTCCCATTCCGAAAGATATTTTTGTTTTGAGAGAAACTCCGGCCATAATTCCATACCTACTTTAGTTTATATCATTATCCATATGTGTCCGAAACGATATTTTGTGAAACAATTATAACAAAACAAAAACTGAAAAACATGTGTCATTGTTTTGGGTGTGGTTCACAAATTTTATCTGCTTTCTTTGGGTTTTGTGGCTGTATATAGCAAAACAGCACCCCAATTAAATTCTGTCCATCCTGTATTTGTAAAACCGACTTCTTCTAATAGCAAGGAAAATTGTTCGTGTGAAGGGAATTTGCATATTGTCTCACTCAAATATCGATATGCAGAAGGACAACCTGTCCAGACCCCCCCTATATATGGAAGTATATAACGAAGGTAAAACAAATAGATTTTTCTCTTTAACCACTTTTGGGGAAGACCAAATTCAAGAATTAATACTTGCCCTCCCGGTTTTAACACGCGGTATATTTCTCTTAAAGCAGATGAAATTTTGGAAACATTTCGTATCCCGAACGCCATCGTTACTACATTGATTTTTTCTGACCGTATGCCCTGACACATAACATCCATTACTGCAAACAAACATGTTTGCTTCTCATTATTAAATTTACCCATCCCCGCTCTTATCATTCCTTCTGAAAGGTCGATTCCAAGAAGGTAGCCATAATCCGGAAAAACATCTCTAAATGTTTTCATAACCTCCCCTGTCCCTGTTGCAAGGTCTAACAGAAAAAAGTCATGCTCTTTTTCAATTTTTACCTGCCGAACCAGTTCTCTTCTCCAGTACGCATCCCGACCGAGCGATAATAGTCGATTTGTTATGTCATATCTGTAAGCGATTTTATTAAAAAGGCGGAAAATCTCTCCTTTCTGTCGTAATTCCATTTCTGTATTATATTTATTATTTGTCTCTTTGTGCTCAATCATTCTTCTATGCCCTACATTATTATAGTAATCTGTGATTATATACAAATACTACTTTTTCCGACTTTACTGATTATTTCTACATATATTTTCTTTTTTGGGTTTATACAAATTTAAAAATCCTTCGTTTTTAAGCAAATATTTATCCTTGAAATCTAACGATTTAATATGATAAAATAAATCCTATTAGGGTGTCGCAACTGGCGATATGAAGTGGAATTAACCACAAGGGAGCGACCCGAACCGTCAAAAGCCGTTCGCCTGGGCATTTTAAATTATTTACACCATAATTGAATAGCATAATAACATATACTTGAATGTGTTATCACTCACAGGAGAAATTCGTTGGAATTGAAAAGAACTCCACTTTTTGAGTGTTGTGAAAAATCAGGTGGACGGTTTGTAGATTTTCATGGATGGTATTTACCTGTTCAGTTTGAGGGTATTATATCGGAGCATCTCCATGTCCGCTCTCATGCAGGTATTTTTGATTGTTCACATATGGGAGAGTTTCTTATTCACGGACAGGATAAGATGGCCCATTTTTCATATCTCACCTGTGGTGATTTTACATCCCTACCTGTAGGTAAATGTCGTTATACTGCTTTACTTAATCGTGATAGTTCCATTCTTGATGATTGCGTCGGGATAAAACTGAATGAGGAAACGCTTTTCGTAATAACAAACGCCGGACCTTTAGAGCAGGTCTCCTCTTTGTTATGCGATTCCAGCGTTCAGGCAGAAGATATTACTCAGCAACTTGTAAAAATAGATATTCAGGGACCAAAAAGTTTAGATGTCTTATTGGATTCTAATTTTAACCCCCAGATTAAGGGACTAAAATACTGGACCGGCGGAACATTTGAATATAAAGGAGAAAAGATAATCATAACACGAGCAGGATATACAGGTGAGTTAGGTTATGAACTTTATTTGCCTATCTCAATAGGTCCCGACATCTGGGATAAACTGCTATCCCATCCTGAGGTAAAACCCTGTGGATTAGGTGCACGAGATACGCTACGAACGGAGATGGGATACCCCTTAAACGGCCAGGATATCCTTCCCGGTTCAACTCCATTAATGGCAAGTATGGACCGTTTCATCGATTGGGAACACGATTTCGTAGGGAAAGACTTACTTTTACAACAGAAAGACCGTGGAGATTATCGTATCTTAACAGGGATAAAAACAAATACAAGACAAGCCCCTCGACGCAATCAGAAACTTATGTTTCAAGACCATGAAATAGGTGAGGTTACCAGTGGGACATATGGACCGAGTGTAGGGGTAGGGGTTGGGTTGGCAATGTTAGACAAACGAGTAGCAAATCCTGGAACTGTCTTACAAGTTGCAGAGCGTTCTTTACAAATAGAGGTAAGTAGTATTCCCATATATCAAAACGGAACAGCCCGGAAAAAGGTCTCATAATAAATGTGTTGTGTTAATATAAAAAACTCAAACGCCCCAAACAACAAATAAGGAGAACATGCTATGTATCCAGAGGATGTTCGCTATACTGAAAACCATGAATGGATTGGGGAAGAAGACGGACTGTATGTTGTAGGCATCTCTGAGTATGCTCAGGAGCAATTGGGAGATGTAACCTATGTCGAACTGCCCGAAATTGGGAGGCATGTTCGGCAAAAGGAACCTGTGGCTCAAGTAGAATCTGTAAAAGCGGCGGAGGATATTTATGCCCCTGTTACAGGTGTGATTGTAGAGGTTAATGAAGCATTGGAGGGGGAACCGGAACTAATTAACCTTGATCCCTACGGCAGAGGTTGGTGTTTCAAAATGGACGATATTGATACAGCCCAATATCGTAGATTAATGAACCGTGAAGCATACGAGAAATATCTGAAATCGTTATAATCTGTTTCTCAACATTCATTACATTTGAATTCTGAATATTTTCAATTATTAAGTAGGCTATATATTTTTAAATTCTTAATTAGGTCTGAGGAAAGTATTATGGTGTGGATCCCTGTTACAAATACTGACGAGCAGGAAATGTTGAAGGTTATTGGCGTCTCCTCAATTGATTCTTTCTTTGAAGACATACCTCCCTCCCTTCGTTTGAAATCATGGAACATACCCGAAGGCTTATCAGAAATAGAGGCCTATCAGCGGTTGGATTCCTTGAGCAAGAAAAATCGAGTGGATGGTATTTCTTTTGTAGGAGGTGGATTTTATGACCACTATATACCTGCTGTTGTTGATTATCTCTCTCAACGGGGAGAATTTTCGACCGCATATACTCCCTATCAACCGGAAAGCGCTCAGGGGACATTGCAAGCAATATACGAGTATCAGACAGCATTATGCCGACTAACAGACATGGAAGTGGCGAATGCTTCTTTATATGATGGAGGTACTGCATTATTTGAAGCCGTTATGCTTGCTGTTCGTGTAACGGGGCGACGGAAAGTAAGAATTATTCCTGGAATAAATCCGATTTATGAGCAAATGTTATACACCCACACAGCAAATTTAGATTTAGAATTAGAGTATGGAAAAAATCCGGAAGATTGCGCCTGTGTTATTGGTGCTACGCCTGATTTCTTCGGTAATATACATGACTTCACCGATATTGCACGGAATTGTCATGAAGCAAAAGCCCTTATGATAATTCATTTTTATCCAATAGCCTTAGGTCTTATGAAAACCCCCGGCGAAATGGGAGCAGATATTGCGGTTGGAGAAGGACAATGTCTGGGTTTACCGTTAGGTTTTGGTGGACCATACTTAGGATTATTTACCACACGAAAAGAATATATTCGCAAAATGCCCGGACGCATTTGTGCGATGACTGTTGATAAACAGGGGAAACGCGGTTTTGTTCTTACTCTACAAGCACGGGAACAACATATCCGTCGCGAAAAAGCCATGTCCAATGTATGTTCTAATCAGGCACTATGTGCATTGCGTGCTTTGATTTATTTGTGTGAGGTAGGTAAGAAAGGACTGATTGAAATAGCACAGGATTGCTATTCAAAGACAGAATATCTGAAAAAGAAATTGACTGAATTTGTATCTGTTATCAATTCGAAACCGACCTTTAATGAGTTTGTTGTTCGTCTTCCTATTCCTGCGGAGCAGGTTGTTCAAAAAATTAAACAATCGGGAGTATTCCCCGGTATTCCATTGAAATCTTTATTAGAACATTGCAAACAACAAATACCAAGCAAAGATATGGATGGTAATAGATACGGTGATATAGGGGATTTGCTTATTGCTGTAACGGAAAAAAGAACACAGAAAGAATTGGATTTGCTTGTCGAACTTATTCGAGCAAATATTTCATAGGAGTAGTATTCGCATGGATTTGATTTATGAAAAATGCAATCATCGTCAGGCTTTTTCAATTCCTAAAGGACAGATACCTGAAGTTTCTTTTCCACAAGAATTGAAACGGCAACACCCTGCTGAACTCCCTGAAGTTTCTGAACTGGATGTTGTCCGTCATTTCACACATCTATCGCAAAGAAACATGGGCATCGATACGAACTTTTATCCTCTGGGCTCCTGCACAATGAAATACAACCCCAAAATTGCGGATGTTGTCTCTTCGTTTGCAGGGTTTACACAATTACATCCTCAATTCCTTTATTCCGAAGTCTATCATGATTGTATTCAAGGGGCCCTGGAACTGGTTTACCATTTAGAACAATTGTTAAGTGAAATTTCAGGGATGCGTGCAGTTTCTCTCCAACCTATGGCAGGTGCACACGGAGAATTGACAGGGGTGTTGATGATATCTGCATACCACAAACATCATAATAATACACATAAAAAAACCATCCTGATACCCGACTCCGCACATGGAACAAATCCGGCCAGTGCCGCTATTGCAGGTTTTCAGGTGCAGGAAGTCCCTTCAAATTCCCAGGGGACTCTGGACTTGGATTGTTTTCGGAAAAGTATGAACGATGAGGTAGCAGGCATTATGTTGACATGTCCGAATACTCATGGATTGTTTGAAAAAGATATACAAGAAATTGCAGAACTGGCCCATAAATACGATGCCCTTCTTTACTATGATGGGGCTAATTTGAATGCTATTATTGGACAGTGTCGTCCCGGAGATTTAGGTTTTGATGTTATGCATTTTAATCTTCATAAAACCTTCGCTACTCCCCATGGAATGGGGGGGCCGGGTTCGGGACCCGTTGGTGTAAATGAACGACTACTGGATTTCCTACCGGGGCCAAGAGTCACAAAAAATGATGACCATATTTTCAATCTTGAATATCCAAAAAACACCATCGGCAAATCTGCTCCATTTTTAGGGCATTTTTTAGTTGCAGTCCGTGCTTATGTTTATATCCTGATGCAGGGAAGTGAAGGTTTAAAAGAGGTTAGTCGAAAAGCAGTTCTTAACGCTAATTATGTATTAGCGAAAATCCGTTCTGCTTTTCCACCTGCATATGATCGATTATGTATGCATGAATGCGTACTTACCGCCATGCCTTATCATGATTTCGATGTAAGGGCGCTGGATTTCGCCAAAGCACTGCTCGACCGGGGATTTCATGCTCCGACCGTTTATTTCCCCTTGACCGTAAAAGAGGCCCTGATGATAGAACCCACTGAAACAGAGACAAAAGAGACTCTTGACCAATTCTGTAATACTATGATGGAATTAGCCGAACAGGCAAAACAAAACCCCGATGAATTACGAAAAGCACCGATAACAACACCCGTTCAGAGGCTTGATGAGGTCAAAGCGGCAAAAGAATTGAATGTTGTTCATCCTGTAAATACTTCGAAGCCATAATCCGAGGAGGAACTTGCAATGCAAAACCAAAGAAAACCGAAACTGTTAGATGGGGTTAAACTTAGTGAGATTATTAAATCAGAACTAAAAAATAAGATTGAGGAACTAAAACAAAAAGGAGTCGTTCCTGGACTCGCTGTTATATTGGTAGGAGATAATCCAGCCAGCCAGATTTATGTCCGGAATAAAAGGAAAACCTGTGAGGAATTGGGAATTCGTTCTTTTGCATATGACTTACCTAAACAAACATCAGAAGTAGATTTGCTTAAATTGGTAGAGGAATTAAATCATAATCCCGAAGTACACGGAATACTTATTCAAAGCCCTCTACCGAAACACATCGATGAAGAAAAAATTCTAAATACGATTAATCCAAATAAAGATGTTGATGGATTTCATCCTGTCAACAAAGGGAAACTCCTTAATGGACAGGATTGCTTTGTTGCATGCACCCCTGCGGGGATACAGGAATTACTTATACGATATGGATACAAAATACAGGGAAAACATGTTGTAATCGTAGGTCGTTCAAATATTGTGGGGAAACCTTTATCCGCACTATTAGTACAGAAAGCAGAAGGAGCGGACGCTACTGTTACGGTTTGTCACTCACACACTCGAAATTTAAGTAATATTACTAAGAGCGCTGATATTCTGGTCGCTGCAATGGGTGTCCCTGAGTTTATCCAGGGCAGAATGGTCAGAGAAGGGTGCATTGTAATTGATGTTGGAATGAATCGGCTCCCTGACCATACAAAAAAATCAGGTTACCGCCTTGTGGGTGATGTTCATTTCCCCAGCGTTTCAAAGAAAGCAAAAGCGATTACCCCGGTCCCCGGTGGAGTTGGACCTATGACTATTGCTATGCTTATGAAAAATACGGTCAAATCCGCAGAAAAAACACTTCTTCCTTATTCAGATTAGGGATACAAGGATTTATTAGGGATTATTCTTCAATCGGTATTTCTTCTTTTACTTTTTTGGGCGTGTTTTTTTTTGTTTTTTTTTGTTTCTTTTCTACACTTTCGGGAAGGTTAGAATAGAAGTATTTACCCAACTCTAAAAGGGCTCCTAATTTCATTACGAATTCATCATGTAATTCAATTTCATACTCCGAAATTTTTCCTAAGAAGTTTTCCCAATCATTATGTTCCCATTCACCTTTTTGCTTTACAACGAACTTCGCCGCCTGTTCAAAAATTTGTTCCGTAGAGTATTTTGCTCCCATGATTTACTCCTTATTTTAAGGTTTAATTTACTTATAGTATTCGAGTCTTTATTATATCATTATATCATTTTAAGTTACCTATAAAAAATTTTTTTTCTTAAACGAAACAATTTGCCCAAATATTCCCTTTTTATGTTATTATTTTAATGAAAAAAACAGAAAGCAAGTCGCACGCCCGATATTAAAAAAGGACATCTTTATGAAAAAGAGGATTAAAGGTTTTACACTTATTGAATTGCTCACCGTAATAGCCATTATTGCTATTCTTGCAGGATTTACCTTTGCCATCCTGCCCCGTGTTCGAGAAAGGGCTAAACTACGGAGAATGGATAATACTTTTCTTCAATTTCGTACTGCAATGACTTCCTACTTTACAGATAGTAATACCTACCCACCAGGTTATGGCTTTGTAAAATGGGATTCAAAAGGTTATCAAATGGGACAAATACCTGATGAACAATTATTTATGTTACGACCTTATACAGCCCTTGTAAAAGTTCACGGAGACCGTAAATATCTTGATGAGTTCTCAGATGGTTACGACACCAATCGTGACGGACGGATAGGTCTGATGGAATTTATACCAATGGGAATAAAAAGTCAGGCAACAAATACTTATACTTTCCCCAATGAGTTATATCGCGGAAATAACAATCCCGGTGGAGAAATAACACGCTTAATGGATGCGGAGAATCGTCCTTTTGTCTATGCTCCCATAAACAAACGCCAATTCCAAAAAGCCCGCCGTTATTGGATTGAAAATGGTTTCTTTTATGCGGAATCCTGGGACCCAACCCACCCGACAATAAGTGACCTAACATTCCCGGCCTCTGTTTATGACGCATATGTGCTTATCAGTGTGGGACCCGGAGGGTCCACAGCAGGTGTTGTACCTGAACCATTGGGGACAGAACCCCCAAGAGATGTTTATCACATTCTTGCTTTACGAACTTACTTTTTAGCCACTCGTGATTTGAATGATAACGGTCAACTGGATTTTCATTTCGAATCGAGGCGTAAAGGGGAAGCAGGTCTTGAATATGAGGTAGAAGTAAGGCCGGGCGTAAAACTTCCTGCTTCAAATAAATTGCCTAAAGCGGATGAAGCCAATAGTTGGGGACCGTATATCTTCGTTGTGGAGTAGACTCCAGTCCAACAAAACTCAGGCAATTGAAGATGTTTTATCAATAGGCCATATCTATTTATTCATATACCGATATAGTTCTCTACCCCGAATATTAAAAACTTCTACTTTTTGTTGCTGGATTAAATCTTTTAGCAAATTTTTTATCACTCCCTCTGAAACACCTAAAGTAGATGTTAATTCTAATAAGGAAGAAGGGTGTCTCTGTAAAATATCTAAAATTATATCTTGGTTTATTTCTTCTTGAGAAGTTGCAACTTCTGAAATTACTGGATAATCAGCAACTACTTCTGCAGTTGGAGTAAATAAGGAAGCAAATTCTTCCAGTTCAGAAATCGTTAAACCGGTTACAAAAGAATCCGATGGAGGGCGGGTTACTGTATTTAAATGAATACGGTCAGGACAAATTTGTGCAGAACATTGTGCAATTTGAATAATCTCATCTCGATTATCTGTAATGCCCCGCACTAAAAGAACTTCCAACCAAATTTCTCCGGGAAATTCTTTACGAAATTGGATTAAGCCTTTTAAAAAAGTTTCGAAGGTTACAGAAGGGACAGGTTTGTTTACTCTCTGAAAGGTATACTCATTTCCTGCATCTAACGAGGGACAAACAACATCCGCCTGGTATAATTCTCTCCGGACATCCGGTTGAAACAGTAGTAAACCGTTAGTCAAAACGGCCACAGGGATGGATGTAATCTTTTTTATTCCTGCTATTACTTCCCCTAAAGCACTACATAATGTAGGCTCACCGGACCCTGCCAATGTTATAAAGTCCGGCAAAACCTTCTCCAATGATTGTTCTAATTCTCCAATTACCTCCGGAACACTACAATAGGACTTTCGTTCTAATGACTTACAAGTCGTTGGACCTAACTGACAATATATGCAATCTTGAGTACATGTCTTAAATGGAACCAAATCTACCCCCAGCGACTTGTTCAATCTACGGGAATAAACAGGTCCAAAAACACGGTTCATTTATCTTTCTTTTTAGTTACAGTAAGAAAATTCAATTATTCAGGAAGAGAAATTGCTTCTGAGGGGCATTCATCAACACAGACACCGCAATCGCCACATTTATCCGGGTCAATTACTGCTTTACCATCATCATTTAAATGAATTGCTTCTGTAGGACATACATCAACGCAACTTCCACAAGCTGTGCATTTTTCTGGATCCACAATTGCTGGCATAATTTTACTCCTTAATTGGTCTTTTAAAACAAAACTTCCTTCTCTTGAAAAAATATTCCCAATTGAAAATCTATAATTATAACGACTTTATTATAGCACAATAGCAAATTATTTTTCTATTAATTATAAGTTAATTAATAGAAGAAAATGCCTCTAATCCTGTTTCGACACTCTGACTTATCTCTTCACGAGAATCTTCAATAAATGTGTCTTTAATTTTTAATGTTTCAAAAACTATTGGAGACAATTCGGGAATGCTCTCGAATACGGAATCGCCCATCTCTACAGAGTAAGCAACTGCATTGGAAAGGGATACCAGAGAAGTTATATGCAGATACTCTGGAACCGTATTTTCAGGCTGGTGGTGAAACTGAATTGCTTGAACAATATTATCAGGTAGATTCCAATGGTTTGCCAGCAAAGTACCTACTTCAGAGTGGGTAATTCCAAAATGGGCTGGCTCGACAGTTATCAAAGGTAATTCTTTTCTTCTGGCTTCTTTTATAGCCCCACGTAATACTTCTGGGTCAAGGTAATCGAAAACAACCTTTCCTATATCATGCAGGAGAGCGGCCTCAAAGCAATTACTCTCGTTTAATTTTAGTCTACGATTTAATAAATCCGCAATAATAGCACAGGCAAGGGTATGATTCCATAATTTCTTCCTATCAAGGTAATCCGAAGAATTTGAGAAAAAACGAAAGGCTGTTACAGATAATACAATGTTACGAATCCCTTTATAACCTAATAGTACAACAGCATCTGTCAAACTACCAATTTTTCGGGGAAAATTATAATAAGCAGAATTAACCACTCGAAGAATACTTCCTGCTAAACTCTGGTCTGAACTTATCAATTTTGCAAGCCCAATGGCCGAACTCTCCGGATTTGCCATCTCTCGAAGTATAGATGAGACTGTCGTTGGTAATGTTGGAAGGGTCGAAATCCTCTCAACAATTCGAATTGGTTTCCATTCGGATTCAGACATAATAAAACAACCTTATAGTAATTTAAGAAGTGCTTATATTATTCACGAGAATTATCTTATCAAATTTTATGAGAAAAACAAATTCAGGAATGATTTACAACACCCCATTGTTAAATAAGCAAGAAAAATTATGGAGATAATCTGATGAGCCCACAAAAAAATCTATCTATAAAAGAAGGGGATAATGCCCCAAAATTCTCACTCAAAAGTCATCGTGGAGAAAAAATCCAATTATCTGATTTTCATGGAAAGTATGTGGTGTTGTATTTCTATCCCAAAGATGATACCCCAGGCTGTACCATTGAAGCCAAAGAATTTCGCGACCTATCCCAAAAATTTGAAAGTAAAAATGCAGTCGTTTTAGGTGTTAGTCCTGACTCATTGGAATCGCATTGCGCTTTTGCAGATAAATACAGTCTCGGCTTTCACTTGCTCTCTGATGAGAACCATGAAATTGCAGAGAGATATGATGCATGGGGTGAGAAAAATATGTATGGAAAAATTACTTATGGGATTATTCGCTCTACCTTTTTAATTGGTCCTGACGGGAAAATTGTCAAAGTATGGAAAAAAGTAAACCCGGAAGGACATGCTCAAAAAGTATTGGAGAGTATTCCATAAAAAAGGACTGCTGTTCTCTGTCCCTGTGTGGTCTAAATTATTTTATAGGTTAGCGGTTACCAACGACACGGTCTTTTGTAAATTCTCGCCAGAGAACGAACCAAACGGCCAGCATCAAAAATGTAAACGAGATAACGATAAGTGTAATAATAGCCCGCTGTGGACTAACGAAAAATAGTTCTTTCTGAAAACTACCGAGAACGGTCATAACAGCCCTGTTATACCGTTGTGAAGCAAGAACCGGAAACAGGGAATCTAAATATTTTTGTATGGTCCAAAAATCAGCTATACCGGGAATAAAGTTCGCAATTTTCTCCCAGCCAAAAAATAGTATTACACCTATAATGATTGGATAGCTTGTGGCAGAACCGAGCATAAAACTGATAGCACCATAGCCTAACAATCCCATAATTCCTACACCCATATACAACAACAACAGGCTTATACCAATAAAATCAATATATATACTACCCAGAACAATGCATGCAATAAATGTAAAAAAGATACCGATGATTAACAATAAAGTAGAAATAAGCATATATGCAATAAATCGGCCTATTATCCATGAGAATTTTGAAACAGGTCTTGTAAGTAAATACACAATTGTTAATGAATCAACCTCTTCTCGAACACCAATCAAACCAATAAACAAAGCCAATAATGGAGTAAGGGTATGAATATATACTTGTTCTGAAAGTCGTATAAAAATTTCTAATCCACTTTCCCGAAACATCGCGCGTGAAAACAATGCCACAAAGATAGGTATGATTACAGGAAGAACGCAAATAACGGCCATCAACAGGAAACGGTCACGCCGTAGCGTAATAGTTAACGCATGAAGGAAAGAGGTCTTTATATCAAAAAAAATACTATATATACTCTTAATTCGCAATCGTTTCATTCGATTTATAATCCTCGTGGAATATGCGTTGAGATTAAATATTGGAAAACGGACTGTAAGTCTTCATCAGCACAACGAAAACTATAAATTGGCACCTTCCCATCTAAAAATATTTCATTTATAAACTTAAAGGTTTGGTTGGGGTCTGTTGTATGAATGGTTAAAGATTGGGTATCAAAATTCACAGTGGAAATATTTTCATCCACACTTAATATTTGATAAACCTTCTTAGGTTCTAATGTTTCAATAACAATCGTTCGAGGATGGTTTTTTATTAAATCGCGTATCTCACGAATTTTTCCAAATGCAAGTACCCTTCCATTATAAATTAAAATTACCGTATCTGTTACTCTCTCAACTTCATGCAGGACATGACTTGAAAATACTATGGTTTTCCCCTCATTCCCTAATGAAATAACCAATTCAAATAATTCTTCACGAGCAGTTGGGTCAAGCCCATTCATAGGTTCGTCAAGAAACAAAATTTGAGGGTCGTGTAAAAGTGCTTGAGCCACTTTTATTCGTTGACGCATTCCCTTACTATAAGTGGTTATAGGGTCATACATTCGTTCTATCATACTCACCCGTTCTAATGCACGCTCTACCTGCTTTCTGGCTGTTTTTGCGTCATAACCTGAATATCGTGCTAACCAATAAAGGAACTCATAACCACTAATTTCTTCAACAAAATGGTCCATCTCGGGACAATAACCCACTTTTTGAAGAACATGAAAGTTATTACGAGGTTTTTCCCCAAGAATTCGTATCTTACCCCGACTTGGACGGTATAAACCCAATGCTAATTTAATAAAAGTAGACTTACCCGCACCATTGGGTCCCAATAGTCCAATAACTCCTGCAGGTATCTGTAAAGAAACATTATTTAATGCGACCACTTCACCAAACCATTTGGACAATTCATGGGTTTCTATTTGTATATCCATAGATTAACCCCTTTCCGCTTTCCGCACCTGAATAATACATATCAGTAAGCACAATACGCATACCATAAATATGTACAAAAACATGTAAAATCCGTTAATGTCATCCGTACGGAAAAAAATATTTCGCTGTACATTGAATATTTTTTGCCCCATGTAATATATAGCCACAGGGAATGAAATCTGCATATAATTGCTGTCTCTCATAAAGTTAGATAAGAGCCCCGCCAGAGTAGAATTTGCAATTAGAATGGTTATTACACTTATTACAGTTATATTTTCTGTCGGAAAAATACTTGAGGCGGCGACAATACTTAATGCAGAAGGGACAATTAATAGCAATGAAAATGCAAAACTATCTGATACCGTGGGTAAATAATCTATCAACCCTGTCCATGTTGAGGATTTCTTTGTTGCATAATCGGTAAACATAAGTATTACGGACGGAATGAAGGTTAGAGAAAACCCACAAAAAATCACAGATAATAGTTTTCCTGACAGGTAGTCATACCAATGAATGGGTTTGGAGAAGTAAATATCCCATAGCCGGTTTTTCCTATCGGAACAAACAGAACCTGCCCCCACATATAGTAAAAGAAGAATAACAACCGGTGCTTGTAAACGGATAAGATGATAATAAAGTTCATTATCTACCTTTAGCCATGTTACGGAACGGATAAGTGGAGCCAAAGGGTGGTTGGGATCTTGCATTGCCGCATTATAAGAAAGAATTTGCAGAAACCGAGCTAGGGGTTGTAACATTCCCAGTAGAAATAATATGTGGAAAATACGCGAACGGTTCCATAATCGAATTTCTTCAAGGAAGACAACCCACCAGCGGAAATGACGGAGATATTTCCCTTCAAAAGGTCTGTAAGTATATGAATATACCGGCATGTGCTAACTTCCCTCTTTCTTTTCAAGTTTGGTTTGGAATAATTCCGCAAGATTTCCACCTGCTGGTACGAAAGAACGAACTGTTGTTCCGGCTCGCCGGGCACAGTGGAAAATTTCCTGTTGCTGAATGTTTTCGGGTAATTGTAAAGATAGTATATCCTGCGGTAATTCCTGAAAATTTATTCCCATTTTTATGAGTTCTTCTTTAAACGGTTCTATAGGTGGTTGAACAGAAACCTCATAATGATTTACCCGACTCTCAATTAGCGATTGAAGACTTCCACAAAAAACCAGTTTCCCTTTTTTTAATACTACAATTTGTGAACATAGATTTTGAACATCAGGTAACAGGTGGGTAGACAAAATGGTGGTAACACCTCGTTGTTCCGATATTTCTCTTATTAGTTGTAGCATTTCTAATCTACCATCTGGGTCTAAACCATTGGTTGGTTCATCCAATATTAATATCTTTGGGTCATGTAAAATGGCTTGTGCTAATTTAACCCTTTGCAACATCCCCGTCGAATAGGTTTGCATAGGCCGATAGCGAGCCTCTTGCAAACCGACATAGTTTAATACTTCATGCGACCGCTCCAGAGCATCAACATAAGACATTCCAACCAATCTCCCACAATAAACCAAAAAACTAACTGCAGTAACCTTGGGACTAACCACCTCTCTTTCTGGCATGTGCCCCACAATTGCACGAACCTTTAATATTTCTTTTGGTAATGTTAAACCAGAAATAACAATTTTCCCTTTAACAGGACGAATGAAGCCCAGAAAAGTGCGTATAAGTGTTGTTTTACCCGCTCCATTTGGCCCAATAAGACCTATAACCCCTGCCTCTAATGTAAAGGAGATCTCATCAATCGCAACGGTATCACCATACGACACCATTAAGTTTTCTACCTCTATAAAAGCCACTGTCCTATCCCTTATTTTTTTTCATTATAATCGAACCATACAATTAATATTCATAACAGGCTCGTCACCTTTTACTTCAATGACGGCACTATAGACATACCGAACACCACGACCAAACTGAACATAATAAATATCTAGTTGCCATTCTCCACTCGGGACATCTTCAAAAATGAAACCTCCGCCCAGGGGATTAACCATAGCACTCATACTTCCAACAAGTTCATCCATATTAACAACCTGGCCGAAGGCAAAAGGGCGACCTGTAGGAGGTCTTAATAATGCAATCCCTCCAATCGGAGGTGATGGATTACACCTTCCCTCAATTTTTATTCCACCCATTTTACCAAAATCAAAACGGGTTGTCTGTCCTTCCTTTACCTCGACAGGAACCCCTCGTGTCTCAAACAAACCACTCATATTAATATCATCTACATCTGCGGAACCTACCGGGGAAGCAACAAGTTGATATATCCCTCCCGATAAACCGTCAAAGTAATAATAGCCATTGGCATCTGTATTTGTTGTTTTGGTCCCACCCGGACCCAAAATAATCACAAGGGCATTGGGAGCCAGCTGTCCATCAATATACACATGCCCTTCCAAACCCCCTCCAGAACTTAAAGTTATGGAAACATTTTCCAGGCGTTGGCCTGCACTCAAAGTTAATAAACCACTATTACTCATTGCATAGCCCTCATGTTGTGCGATAACCACATAATTACCTTCCGCCACGGATTCAAAGCGGAAGGTACCATCTTCACCTACAATTTGCATTTTTCCACCGGACACATCATCAGCAAAAAGTGCTTTGCTCATGGCTTCTGTTTCTGATTCGGCTTGAATTAATAAGACCCTTGTGCCTTGTGGATTCCCACCTCCGCGAATATTTACCTTACCCGCAACAATAGCCCCTTGTTTGGAAACATATACCTTTACCTCTACCGTTTCTCCTTCTCGAACTAAGGCCTGCGTCTTGCCTTCAACATATTCATCGGCACTCGCAGTAAGTTCAAAGGCCCCTGGACCCAATTGCATTTCGAATCTCCCTTCCGGATGTGTGAAGGATGATTCAGCCGTTTCAGTTGCATATTGTGCAAAGGCAATATCCCCCATATCATCTGTACTATATGGCATGGGCTTTGCCTCAATTGTAAAGGGAGTTTCCAATGGAGAATTGGTCTCTTTAACCAGAACTTGCCCCCGAATAACACCAAAGGTTTGCAATACTACATCCGTAGGCTGATTGAAACGAACGCTATACAATGTCCGGGTTACATAACCTGGATAGGAAACGCGTAATTCATAATATCCAATATTCACACCTTCTATCTTGTACATTCCTGCACTATCGGTCGTTGTTGAATGTTCTTCTGAATGGAAACCCGCCGTAGTAATCCCCTCTAAACGGACATCCGCACCGCTTAACGGCTGTCCCTGAGGATTGGTTACTTTTCCAAATACCGAAAATTCTCCTGCTTCAACGGGTTCCAGTGTAATATTGATACCACTTACTTTTGTGTATCCATCGCTGGCAAATTTATATCCGGACATAGGAACTTTATAGCCAGCCTTCCATGCTAAAATCTGGTAATTTCCTTGTGGAAGACCCGAAATAAAATAAGACCCATCTCCTTGTGTGTTAACATTTTTAAATGTGGTAGGTTGGTCGAGCGGAGAAAATATGGCACTGTATTCTGGCATGCAGATAACCTCGGCTCTTTCTACAGGATTACCGGCAGTATCTCGAACAAATCCTGAAACCGAGGCCCCATCAAAAAGATTTATGTCTACACGGACAACCCGGTAGGAAGGAGTTAAGGCAAATACATCACTCAATTGAGGTGTGTATCCTCCACTACCTGTAACATACAACCGCCACTCTTGATTTAACGGGACACCACCCATTTCATAATAACCATTAGCATCCGAAGATGTTGATTTGGGCGTCTCCTGAGTAAGGAGTGCATTTACAGCCTGCGAGAAAATGCTTTGCGATGTAGTTAATAATATTTCCGCACCTGAAACAGGTTCTCCCGATATGTTCATCACATATCCCCAAATCATTCCCGCAGGCAAAACCTTAAAGGTAATCCCCTTTTGCTCATCCTGAGGAGAATTTATCGTAACTTTTTTGTAGGGGAACTCTTTTCGATTAGGTAAATAGGGTGTCCCTTCTATTGAAATATATAAACCATAAGTTCCCGGTATAAGCCCTTCCATTTTGAAATTACCTTCTTCATCGCTTACAGTAGATATTGCAGGTGTACTTTTCCCCTGTTCTTTAAATGGATTTAATCCTTCATCAATGATAATCTTTACTCCACTTGCACCTTTACCACTACCTTCCTCAATAACCTTCCCCTCAACAGAACCCCCTTTATATAAAGTAATGGTCATTTCATTCGTGCTATCTTCTTGAAGTTCCGGCAAAACTTCTTCTGCCTGGGTATAATTTCCATACTTTGCAATAATACGAATATTTTCTCTTCCTTTAAATCTTTCTATATCTTTATCATAAACAACAACCTCTGTTGTTCCTTCTTTACTTGTACTATAAGGACCCCGTATTTGGTACATTTCCACTGTGGTTTGCCCGGATACTACTGAAAAACCTCTCAACGAAGAACTGTATCTCCGCGTAGTTACTGCTGATAGGAGAACTTTCGCCCCTGATAAAGGTTGCTTGTTTTGACCATCTAAAACCTTTACTAAAACAGTAAATGATTTTGTTTCATCTTCGGATGAGACCTCAGAATCTGTCAGGGGAGAAGCAGGAGGCTGTATAGAAGAATCTGTTGGTGGGACTTTCGTTTGAGGGGGGGGCACATCAGGAAGAATCTCATCATATTGTTTCGCAGGCTTTTTTTCTTGTTGTGTGGGTAGCTGGTTTTGATATGAAATATTGGACCTTGGGGGGGCCTCTGGTTTTTGTGGAGCGAATAAGAACGCTATCACTATCCCGATAGCTATGAGAAGGACTAATACAAATATTGCTTGAACCATTCCGCGGGAAATAAATATTCTTTTACTCATAGACAGGTCTCTTCTTTTATATTTAATACAAGTGTTGTTTCATATTATAACGATGGATAATTACATAAAGATAAAACAAGACACAATTTCTTTGCAAAAAATATAAAAACTTCGGTCCAAGATTGTCCTCTCTTCAATGGATTTATTTACATTTTATGGGATCTTGCCCAAGGGGTCAACAATATAACAAGGGTACTTACAGCCACCCCTAAAGTCAATAAGAACGAGTAAGTGCCTTGATATTTTGTCCAATAAGTTTGAAAGGAAGTTCGGCAATAATCCCAATATCCCCAACCTGCATCAGACCCATACCAGAACATAACAGACCATTTATAGAATGATATGGAAAAAATAACACCTAACACAATGGTCAAAACAGTGATAAGAAACCCTGTCATCAGATAACGGAAACGGATTTGTTCTTTATCTCTTAATTCATGTAATTTCAATCTTTTAATTACATTGGAATGCAAAGTTACCGGCGTCGGTAAAAGTTTCTCATCTTTCAAAACCGACTCAATAAAAGCATCCAATTCATCTTCACGAGGAATCTCTACCATTGGGGAAAATCTCCTTTTCTACTATTTTCCGTAATTGTTTACGGGCACGGAACATCCATGTTTTCAGAGTTCCTACGGGGACATCCATAATTTCAGCAATTTCTTCATATGAAATACCGTTTAAGTAATAAAGAGTTAAAACAGTAGCATAACGGTCTGATAAATAAGTAACGCATTTTCGGACTTTTTCTGCAATTTCATATTCACTTACCTTTGCTTCTACACTACCTGTAGGTGTATTCGGTTGTAACTCCACCTCTGCTCTTTTTTTTCTCTTATTTAATTCTGTTAAGCAAACACTACATGTTACCCGGTATAACCATGTCGAAAAAGCACAGTCGCCCCGGAAACCTTTAATGTGTTTGAATGCTTTCAGGAATGATTCTTGAGCCATATCTTCTGCAAGGTTTGTGTCTCGCATAAACCGATACGAAATATTAAAAACAATTTGCTGATATTTTCGTACCAATTCTGCAAAGGCCTCTGTGTCTCCTTTCTGACTTTTCCGAACCAGTTCCAATTCGGAAGATTCTTTCGATACTTTCTCCGCAACACCAGGACACGCCACTATCGCTCCGCTTGTTTGCGAAGAGGAACTTAACCATTTAAACATTCTTTTTTCCTCTGTTCGCTGTATGTTTGACTGTTTTATCCTTACTTCGGTTTCTACAGTATTAACCGCGATATTAATATTTTGCCATTCATAGACGATAATTTCAAGTCTGCAACCCCTTTACCTATCTGTTTTTCTATCTGACGCACCTGTGTGCCGGCAACAATTTCTCCTAATGCAAATTCAGAGGTTATATAACCCCTATGAGTTCGTGCCTGAATTTTTGAAGAAAAAAGCTCAGGCATTACTAATGTTATGTTACCATTTGTAACACTTAAATCACAAATTTCAATATTCTCACTTAAAAGTGTTGTTTGAATATTTCCATTTACAGAATTGGCTCTGATTTTTCCTTCACTTACAGTTGTATATATAGAGCCATTAATCGTTTGTACATCTGCGGATGTTTTAATTTCTTTTACATCTATCCGTCCCAAAATCGTTTGTGCAAATACATTTCCTTTGGGCTGAATAATAGTTATGTCTCCTTGATTGGCATGGACGGAAACGTTCTCTGCTCCTGCTGTAATATAGACACTACCTCTACCTGTAACATTTACCTCTAAATGAATTCCTGCTGGAACTGTTATTTGATAATCTACACGAAATTCTACCCCTTCTGGACGGGGACGAGGCTCTGTTTCCAGAGATATACTACGGTCACTTTCTATAATTTGAAAAAGATTTTTTGAAAATCTATTTACTTTTTCTCTGTCCTTATATCGACGAGGATAACCACGTGCATCCGCATTGACTATAATTTTAGAATTTATGGCCGGAGTAATATTAACCGCACCATCTACATTGTCAATTATGAATTTCTCCCTTGGCTCGAAAGAAAAAGTTTTTATTTCCTGATAATAAGGCCGTGATACTTCTATTGGTAAGCGTTCGCTTAATACACCAATTGTAAATAACTGAACTGTTAACAAAATAAAAAGGGCCGTAAAAAAACTTTGTAATAAAACTCGGGGGTGAACTCCATCAAAAACCCGCGATAAATATGCTCTAAACACCTTAAAAAGCCTTTCAGGAAATTTTTCTCTTTTCCTAAAATATAAAATTAAACGAGGTCTTTATTACTTTTTTTAGACAACCCCCTTTTATTTTATGTTTCATACAAAAGATATCCTCATATATTTTATCAAAAGGTTAAAATATAAAATTATTGATTACTTTTCCCCGCTATTAAACAAATAATATCTTAGTGATTGAACTTTTTGAATTATTACCATAGGACGATAAGCAACTCTTTTACCACCTGAATAGGGACTATTATCTTCTCGAAAAGCATCGGATGAATAGAATTTTAAATTTACATCATTATCATTGGGTTTGTATAACGATAGAGATAACCCATAGTTTGATAATGGGTTGTCAAGCCATTGTAAAACAAAATCGGATATGTTTATGTGTATCCATCCTGTCCTGAATGGGATTTCACGAATATTGAGAGGATTGTCAATAACATTAATTGATGAATTCCAATTTGTTGTTTCAGAAAATACGCCATCTGTACCATTAAACTCATCAGAAAGTCCTTCTCCCTCTTCCCAATTACTGTTTATCTGCTGAACCTTTATACGAATGGGCTCTGAGCCAATCCGTCTTATTTCGGATAAATACAACCAGACAAAGGCTTCTTTCAAGTCTTCCTTTTTCCACCCTTTTGGCATATCAAAACGAATTAAGATTTTTCGTTCTTTATTCTGTTCTTTTCCAAGTGTAAGATAGGGTTCTCTCCCTGTATTGTTTTCAGGTTTTGCTTCAATAATGGTAGTATCATAAATATTACAAATAGGAATAAAGTCGTTGTTTCTTCGCACATAGGGAGAATATTCTAAACTGTTCTGGATGAAATAATCGCCTACAATTTTCGCAAAATAGTATTTCATAAATGCACTAACCGCAGAGGCATTATGACCAAGACCTCCATAGTAATAATCCCTGTAATGTTGATAAACCCAATTATGCTTCTGTTTCATTATAGTAAACTGGGTCATCGCCACAAGAGGACCGGATGCAAGATACCCTTGTTCTCTTGTGCAACCGGCTCTAAGTTGTTCTAATGTTACCTGCATATTTATTTTCTGGAAACATGTTAATATTGTTTCCTCAGGCCAGAATAGTTGTAATGGAATAGGAGGATTCACTTCCTTCTCCGTAAAAAGGAAAACATCCGTTGAAAATTCTGCTTCTCCATGGGAAGAGCCCCCTTCTTCACGGGCAGAAGTTAGGAAGGAACGGTGCTCAGGTTCATCAAAATGCCAAGGAATATCAGAAATATTATGAACAATGACCCCCAGAAAAAAGGCTAATTCTTTCCTCGCTTGGTCCGGGGCTAATGTCGGGATTTTCTTCCGCAGTGTTTCAACATACGCACTCACAAAAGGATTCCAGTGAGAGGCTTCTGCCGAATCGGGATTTATTTCTCCATAGCCCCAATCGGGAAAGGCACAACCCGCATAAAAAGAAGGATAGACTTCTTTATCTTTGAATAGTTCGGCTAATGCAGGATATTGTTTTTCCCAATCTAAAATATATTTCTGAATAGCCTCCAACCCTAATTCTATATGTGCCCGAACACCAATTCCGTAAGACCGAAAGGAGACACAGAACAATAGAAAGAGGAAAAATATTTTTTTGACTTTAACTTTTAATCTCATTTTTATTATCTCAATATAAAATATTCATGTAATTAAGACTAATCGTCTACCTTTTTAGTTTTCGATTATCTTGAACATGGGGGCGAAAAATCTACCTCAAAAAACAATAATACTTTTGATGGCCCTGAACAATCTAACAGTCTTATGTGAATCACTTGTTTATGGTGGGGTAATTTTTCCTAAAACAACAGGATGTGAGGCTCCCGTTACTTGCGGGATATTCGCAGGTGTTCCACAAATAGTCTCATTACCAAGGATAGCAAATGAAAGTGCTTCACGAGAGGAATTGGGAATTCCATATTGGTCACTTGTAAAAACGGGAATAGGAGCCAGACTTTTTGATAGCCATTTCTGTATGGTTCTGTTCTTTGCTCCACCGCCACCAATAATAATATGGTCAACCGTATATTGAGGTTTCACAAATCTCTCATAGGCATCAACGATAGTCCGAACCACCATGGTTGTTACAGTAGCCACAAGGTCCTCAGTAGAATAGTCTTTACGACTTGCTAATGCATCTCTTAAATAATTTTCTTCTCCAAAATCTTCCCTGCTGGCTGTTTTGGGAGGAACTTTTACAAAAAATGGATGGTCCATCAGATATTCCAGAAATTCATCTATTACTTTACCATGCCTTGCCATGCGACCATCACGGTCCATATTTTCCGCACCCCGAGTAAGAAGTCGAACCGTTGCATCAATCGCCATGTTCCCGGGGCCTGTGTCAAAAGCAAATATTTTTTCAAAATCCGGGGTTATCACAGCCATATTAGATATACCCCCGATATTTATACAAAGAATGGTGCGATTCGACCGCCGGAAAAGGATCCAATCTGCATAAGGCATCAAAGGAGCCCCCTGTCCCCCTGCAGACATATCACGGGCTCTAAAATCAGAGACGACAGGTAAGCCTGTTCGTTCGGCTATCACCGCAGATTCGCCAATTTGTAAAATACCCGTTTTCGAAAATGTAGGAGGAGGAAGATGAACTATTGTATGTCCATGAGAAGCAATTAAATCAACTTCTATATTTTGCTCTTTGGCTATTTTTATCATCTCTAATGCAGCTCGTGCCAATAATTCACCTAATTGAAAATTTAACTGGCATATTTCTCGGTCGGTCTTATGTTCGGATAATAACGCCAAACGAAAGTCTTCATCGTAAGGAAAGGTATTGGAGGCAAGTAACCGCATGGCCATCTCAGGACCTGAACCTTTAAGACGAACCAATACCGCGTCAATACCATCACAAGATGTCCCTGAAGACAAACCAATAATATAACGGGGAATTTTTTGTTGAAGTGATTGCAAATCAAACATACATACTGTACCTTATATATAAATAACTATAATTGCTTTTTTATATATTTATTTATTATATAATTTATTAACATCATTGTCAACAATTATTTTTACTAAAAATCCTTTTTTATGATATATAGTTCTTTTTCCTCACCTAAGGTCGCAGAAGTCATTACCACAATTTGTTTAACTATTCTAAAAAAAACAAATCAATCATGGAAAATTGTTTACTCTTTACTCTCGCTGGAAGAAGAAGAAATTCTTGATATATACAAAAAAAGAAAAAGTATTATAAATAAATTTGAAATAAATTATAAATATAATTCCCTTACACATCTTTTTCTACACCAAATCCCTGAAATTAATGATAAGGATATTTATAACGCAGAAAAGATATTATATAAAGTACTGTCAGAGGGTTGGAGTATTGCCTTTTATAATTCAGAAAAATATTTTCGTCAGTGGTTCCCTCTAAAAAAACAGGCTCCACCTTTGATTTTTTTAAAAGGCCCATTTTGTAATCACGAGAATAACGCAGGCATAGCAGTTGTGGGAACAACGCAACCTTCCAATGATTGTGTAGAAATAACAAAGCAACTGGTTCAATTAATTGTACAGTTGGGTGCTCATCACATATCGGGCGGTGCACACGGGGTTGATAAAATAGGGCATAATACCGCAATAGAGAGTGGAGGTTTTACGCGAGTAATCCTTCCCTGTGGTATTTTGGATTACAATATACCCTATAATTGGACCCAGGCAATAGACAACAGTAGAATGCAAATAATTAGCCCGTGGATTCCTTCTGCAAAATGGGAATTATCACAAGCGGTCCGAAGGAATCTGTTTATTGCATCTATGGCTAGAATGGGCTGTATTTTACAACCATCCAACAAAGGAGGAAGTTTCCGTGTTGCACAAAATCTGCTGGCTCGCAATTTAACCGTTTTTGTGTATAATCCTCAGAAATTCGCTAAAGCACTAAAATATGTCCCAAAGGCCTTACCGCTTACGACTTCTACTGGAAAACTGAACCACTCCTTAATAGAACAAGCCATAATAAAGATTAAAGGTTTTAAAGAGGAACCCATAAAGGAGTTGTTTGAGGAATAAGAACTGTCCGACGAGTCCGACTTTTAAATACCTAACCGTTCTTTCAAAAGTTGTTCTGTTTTTTGGAACACTTCGTCCGGTGAGCCATCAGCGGTAATGGTAAGTAAAAGTCCTTCTTTCTCATAATAATCTGCCAAGGGTGCTGTGCTTTCTTCATAAGTTCTTAACCGCACGCGAATCGCCTCAGGCTGATCATCTTCACGCTGGAACAACTCACCGCCACACTTATCGCATATACCTTCCACTTTGGGTGGATTGAAAATGATATGGGCTGTTCCCTTGCATTGTTTGCAGGTCCGTCTCCCACTCAACCGTTTCACAACCTCCTCCGTATCCAGAACATAGTTAAGTACAACATCTAATTTAATATTTAGTTCTGCTAATAACTCTTTTAAGGCTTCTGCTTGATGGACAGTTCTTGGAAAGCCATCCAATAAAAAGCCATATCCACTACTTAAACAATTTTTTCGTTCACGAACAAGGTTAATAACGGTCTCATCCGATACAAGTTTTCCTGCCTTCATTGCAATCATGGCCTCTTGCATTGCGGGACTTAATTTTTCTTCCGGAGTGTTTTTCGCAGCACGAAATACATCTCCTGTGGATAGTTGAACCGCCCCATATTTCTTGCTCAGGTATTCTGCTTGCGTCCCCTTTCCAATTCCTGGCGCTCCTAAAAGAACTATGTGCAATGGGCGGGCAGGTTTCGGCAGGTCGCTTTTACATTCAGTTCCATAGAGCCATGCATTTATTACACCTTCATTTGCCATAAGGATACCCTCCTGAATTATTTTTAAGTTTACCTATTCGTTAATAACACAAAGAGGTAATAGTATATCACAAAAGAAACTTTCTTGCATTTTTAATGTCTTATAGTTGAATGTATGTTATCGTTTGAACATACTTATAAAAATAGAAAGGTACTATCCCATTATTCAAAGGAGCGAACCATGAAGAATATGAAAATAATACGGAACACTTTATTAATTAGCCTGATGTTTTTTTTAAAGTTGGGTTTTGCGGACATTTTACCCCTGGAACATAACTGGCAGGTGCAAACCTCTAAAGGATTATTGACGGAAGGAAATGTTTTATCAACAACAGATTGTATAATCGACAACTGGTATAAAACGAAAGTCCCGAATACGGTGCTGGCTGTGCTCGAAGATAGCGGTGTTTATCCTAACTTATATTATGGAACAAATTTGAAAAAGGTACCGGGTTACAGAGAGGACCTGTGGTTGGTTATGCCAGAAAATAGTCCTTTTCGCGACCCCTGGTGGTATCGAACTGAATTTGAGGTTTCTTCGGAATGGGAAGGAATGGAATGCACGCTTCATTTCGATGGTATTAACTATGAAGCAGAAATCTGGCTAAATGGGAAGAAAATTGCTGACCGTTCCGAAGTGCGCGGAATGTTTCGTCGCTTCGAGTTTCTTGTTTCCCGAGACCTGAAATATGGTGGGAAAAATGTATTAGCGGTAAAAATATATCCCCCCGGTCTTTTACCAGATAAAGATTACGACACGAAGCAAATAGAAGCAACTACCGGTTGGGATGACCACAATCCACAACCACCGGATTTGAACATGGGAATATGGCAACCCGTATATATTAAATCGCAGGGAACTGTTGCATTAAGATATCCCTATGTTGAAACTCAACTGAATTGGCCCTCAATGGACAGAGCAAATTTAACCGTCTCTGCATGGATAACCAATTTAATAGATCAAGAAGTGGAAACTATAGTAAAGGGAACCATTGAGGACCAAACTTTTGAACAAACAGTCAAATTAAATCCGAAAGAAAAGCGTGAAATCATTTTTAATTCGGAAGAGTACCCTATTTTGCAGTTTCATTCTCCCCGTGTTTGGTGGCCGGCACCGTTAGGGGAACAGAATTTATACACGCTCAATATGGAAGTTCTTGTTCAGGGGAAAGTGGCCGATACCGCTCATACGAGATTTGGTATTCGGGAGGTTCACACGGAACTAAATGAAGAAGATTGGCGTGTCTACTACATCAACGGCGAGAAAATTTTAATTCGAGGTGGAGCCTGGATGACCTCAGACATGCTACTTCGTCTTACGAAAACAAGATATGAAGCCTTAATCCGTTTTGCAAAAGAGGCTGGGCTGAATATGCTCCGCTCGGAGGGATTTTCCATTCGTGAAACAGATATGTTCTATGACCTGTGCGATGAGTACGGTGTTATGGTCACGCAACAGATTTTTGGAAGAACCATTCTGGAAGAAGATTTGGCAATTCAATGTATTGAGGATATGATGTTACGAATCCGGAATCACCCAAGTTTGGTGCATTTTTTGGGACATGATGAAACATTTCCATCTGAAAAGTTGGATAAGGCATATAAAGACTTGATTGAAAAACACCGGGTTAAACGGACTTACCAGCCTCATTCGGGAACCTTTGTAACTACAACTCGTCGCTCCACAGGAGGTACCCGCACAGGCACCCGCGAACTTTGGACATACGCAGGACCGTCTCATTATTATCTACGGACGCATGACGGAGCCTGGGGATTTGCACAGTCCGGAGGTATCGGTGGAATTATCGCATCCCCTACAAGTTTGAGGGAAATGTTACCACCAGAGCAGTTGTGGCCTGCGTTAGATACAGAAGCATGGTCTTTCCATACAGTTACTCAGGAGGGAAGTTATTTCTATGCGTTGCGAGATGCTTTAAATGATTGTTATGGACCTGCACAGGACCTTGATGACTTTTCTCGAAAAGTAGAAGCCATGAATTTCAACAGTGCCAGAGGAATGTTTGAAGCCTACGCACGAAACAAATATAAAGCCACAGGGATTACTACCTGGAAGTATGATACCGCATGGCCTGCGAGTCTTACCTGGCAATATGTGGACTGGTATCTTCGTCCTACATCTGCATATTATGGTGCTAAAAAAGCATGTGAGCCCCTTCATGTTCAATATGCTTATGACGATGAATATATATGGGTTGTGAACAGTTATCGGAAAAGTTTTTCAAACTTAAAGGTATCTGCGGAGGCTTTCAATCTCAACGGGGACATCTTCTGGACAAAAAAGGAAGAGAATGTTTCTGTAGACAAGGATGGGAAGACAAAGATTTTTCCAGTAGATATTCCGGAAGAACAAAGAAAACCGATGTTCTTCCTTCGTCTACAATTGCAGGATGAAAATGATAATCTTATCACAACGAATACTTACTGGCTCTCTATAACACCTGATATTCCGGGCGTTTCAGGACACAATCTAAAAGGTATTTTCTACACAAAACCCAAATCAAAAGCAGACTTTACAAAATTGAATGAATTGGAAAAAACAAAAATATTTATGGAAGGGAAGGAAATTTCAAAGACTGAACAAGATAGAGTGTTTGAAGTGCAGATAAAGAATAACGGAAAGCACATAGCGTTTATGCTTATTCCCGAATTGTATTCTTCATCCAGACCCGGCTATGAACTCCCTCGTGTTTATTGGTCAGAAGGAGGGATTGTCCTGCGACCCGGAGAAGAAACCACAATACATGCAAAAGTACCCAACAATGTTTTAACCGATACCGAATTCCCTCTATTCGGTATTCGCGGTTGGAATGTTGAAAAATAAATCAAACCTTATAATAAATCTACAAACTAATGTCTTAAAAAAATTAGTAATTATTGGGTATATATTCTTTCTTTTTTTTGTTTTATTACATTAACCTTTCTTATATAACTAAAAAATATGCTGCTTGATAAACTTTAACTTCTAAGTTCTTTTTTAACAAACTGAAAATAATCTAAAAGAAAAGTTTCTCTCTGTCTTCTCTGTAATTTAATTTTTTCCCCAAAGAAATCACATAGAAATACATAGAAGATATAAGACTTCCCACCATATAACATACCAACTCGGGAGAGATCTATTTTGGTTAAAAGGAAAAAACAAAGAGATATCATCAGAGGTCTGATTCTTCCTGATGTGAAAAAGCGAATTACGGGGAGGAAACGAAATAGAGTTTTTGTATACAAAAAATATCTTGACATTTTAAATCAGGAATAAGGGGATCTCTTTGAAATTTTTCTTGACTTTTACAATATATTGTGGTATTGTAATAATTTGCACTCTATATAATGTGATTTTTGATATAATATGTTTAGAAATTAGGATATGTAAAAAGAAATCCTTTTATGGAAATAACAGAAAAGGAAAAAATTCATATCATAATAGGTCATAAGGGTTAATACATGTCAACAGATATTCTCGTAGAAGTTGGTAGAAAGGCTATCTGGATAACGCTGATGGTTTCCGCGCCCATGTTGCTCACAGGGATGTTGGTTGGACTTATTATCAGCATTCTACAATCGGTAACACAGATACAGGAAATTACACTGACTTTTGTGCCAAAGATATTAGCGGTTTTTATAGTATTTTTAATTGCGTTGCCATGGATTTCGAGTGTTCTGATTGTTTTCACTCAGGACCTGTTTAATCAAATTCTTGAATTTTCCCGACTATGAAGGATTGATTATGGATGGATGAATTTCTACCAATACGAATATTTGAAGTAGATGTATTTTTATTTTTTATTCTTGTTCTAATACGGGTGTCGGGGCTTCTTGTTTCCATGCCAATTTTAGGTTCGCGTAATGTGCCCATGATGGTAAAAGCAGGGTTAGCAGGATTAATTGCTATTATTCTGGTTTCTATTATGTCTCCACTGCCTCAGGGAATTCCTCGCAGTTTCGGGACTTTCCTTGTAGTAGGTGCTTATGAATTATTAATCGGTATTGGGATGGGGTTTATTGTCTCTTTAATGTTTTCCGCTGTTCAAATTGCAGGTGAAATTATGGATTTACAAAGCGGTTTTGGGATGATGAACATATTCAATCCCGCGATGGAAACACAATTTCCTATTTTTGGTTTTTATCTTTTTATTCTTTGGGGAATGTTTTTCCTGTGGACAAACAGTCATCTGGTCGTATTACAAGTATTAGGAGATAGTTATAAAACACTTCCAATAGGGCTGATAAGCCCTATTGATAAAGGTTTTGGATGGGAAATAACAAAATGGGGACAAACAATGTTTGTATATGGGGTTCGTCTTGCGGGACCTGTGATTGTAACGATGATACTAACTTATGCGGTGATGGGGATATTAGGAAGGGCTATTCCGCAAATACATCTTCTAGTGATTGGTTTCCCAATTACCGTCGGGTTAGGGATGATTGTTGTAGGAATTTCATTAGGTATTTATATTGGTGTATTTGAAGATATGGCCCGCGAAATGGTCCGTGAAGTTCAACTTTTTATGCGAGGTTTAGGATAACCAGTTATGCCCGAAGATGTCGGAGGCGAAAAAGTATTTCCCCCTACCCCGCGAAAAAAAGAGCGGGCGAGGGAAGAAGGGAATGTAACCCGAAGTCAGGAATTGACTTCGGCCATAGGCTTGAGTTCTGCTATGGTTGCTTTATGGTTTGTTGCACCTTTGACCTTTCAACATTTACTTCGTGTAATGAGATATTACTTTGAGGAACCATGGAGGCCTCTTTATGATTCTTCACAACTTCAACCCTTAATGCTCGAAATAGGCCTATACATAGGCATGGGTTCGCTACCATATATTTTGATAATGATGGCAGCGGGTTTGGCTATAGCATACGCCCAAGTAGGTTTGCTCTGGACAGGAAAACCCCTTATGCCAAAATTGAATCGTATCAATCCCATCTCTGGATTTAACCGTTTCTTTTCTTTACGGGCTTTATATGAATTAGGGAAAAACATAGCAAAGTTAGTTCTTTTATTAGTAATGGTCTATTATGCTCTTCGCAATCGCTGGCATGAACTTGTTGTTCTTCCGAACTATTCCATTGTAGATATTTTGTATGTTTGTGGAGACTTATTCCTCGCAGTATGGTGGCGTGTGGCTCTTGTTATGCTGGTATTAGGGGTTGCGGACTATGGCTTCCAGTGGTGGCAACGCGAACAGGATTTGCGGATGACCGTTCGTGAAATGCGTGAAGAGATGAAAGAAATGGAAGGAGACCCGGCTATAAAACGGCGTGTTCGCCAGATGCAACGACAAATCGCTTATCAGCGGATGTTGCGTGAAGTCCCTAAAGCCGATGTTATTATAACAAACCCAACGGAATATGCAGTTGCTCTACGATATGATATGAACACCATGCCGGCACCCGTAGTTATCGCAAAAGGTGTTCGAATCATAGCAGCCCGAATCCGGGAAATTGCAGTTCATCATCAAGTCCCGATAGTGCAGAAACCGGAATTAGCACGGACCTTGTTTAAGACAGTTGAGGTTGGTCAGATCGTTCCTGAAACTTTGTTCCGTGCCGTTGCGGAAGTTTTAGCTTTTGTGTATCGTATTGACCGCAGAGAAGAAAAACGACACGAACGAGAAAAATTTCTCTTAAAAGAAAATCGAAAAACAGCGTAGGATTAATATATGGCGGTAGCACCAGCAACACGCATTCAACAGACAAATATCTGGAATTTAGCACGAAGTCCCGATATTGCTCTCGCTATTTGCGTTGTCGGTGTACTGGTAGTACTTATAATTCCAATACCCAAAGTATTGATGGATTTGTTATTAACATTGAATATTTCTCTTTCCGTAGTGGTCCTCCTATCATCGATGTATTTACAACGGGCTGTAGATTTTTCTATTTTCCCATCATTACTTCTCATACTCACATTATTCCGATTAAGCCTTAATGTGGCCTCAACACGGTTAATCCTGGCTCAGGCAGATGCAGGTTCGGTTATTCGTGCCTTTGGAACTTTTGTAACTTATGGAAACATTTTTGTAGGCATCGTGATTTTTATCATCCTTGTAGTTATCCAATTTGTCGTGATAACGCGGGGAGCCACCCGCATATCCGAAGTAGCTGCTCGGTTCACATTGGATGCAATGCCGGGGAAACAGATGGGAGTTGACTCAGATTTGAATGCAGGACTTATTACAGAAGAACAAGCCCGCCAACGGCGACGCGATATTGAACGCGAAGCAGACTTCTATGGTGCGATGGATGGGGCCACAAAATTTGTTAGAGGGGATGCTATCGCAGGATTGATTATCACAATAGTAAACATTTCTGTTGGACTTGTAATCGGCGTATTGATGAATGGCCTGTCTTTTTCGGATGCGGCACGGATATACACACAACTTACAATTGGTGACGGTCTGGTTTCACAAATTCCCGCATTGATGATTTCAACTGCAGCAGGTCTGGTTGTTACACGAACGGTATCCGAAGAGACCAGTTTGGGTGCGGACTTTACAATACAATTCAGTCGTTATCCCCGAGCGTTAGGAGTATCTGCCGGATTGTTAGCCCTTTTCGGGATAGTCCCCGGTATGCCTTTTGGACCTTTCATTATGGTTGCATTGGTCCTTGCTTTCATCGCATACATGTCCACACAGGTACAAAAGGAAAAGGAAACAAGAGCAAAACAGGAAGAAGAAATTAGCAAGAAAGCAAAAGAAAAAACAGAAAGCCCAACAGAACGGGCAGAAGCATTACTAACTATTGACCCCATTAAAGTTGAATTGGGATTTGCATTGATAAAATTAGCAGACCGCTCTCAGGGAGGGGATTTGCTTTCTCGTGTCCAGAAAATCCGCGAACAGATGGCTTTGCAAATGGGTTTTGTTGTTCCTGTGGTTCGAATTGTAGATAATCTTTTGCTAAAACCCACACAATATTGTATTAAAATCCGCGAGGCAACTGTGGGTTCTTTTGAGTTACTTCCCGACCATTACCTCGCTATGAATCCGGGAATTGTTGATGAAAATATAAGAGGGATTGAAACTACAGAACCGTCCTTTGGTCTTCCTGCATTATGGATCCCTGCAAATCAAAAGGAACAAGCGGAAAGTGCCGGTTACACCGTAGTAGAGCCATCTGCGGTTCTGGCAACCCATCTATCTGAAATTCTCTCAACACATGCAGGAGAATTGTTAACCCGTGAAGAGGTGCAACGGTTATTAAAACGGCTGAAACAGGCATCCCCTACGGTCGTGGATGAATTGATACCAAATATCCTCTCGTATGGTGAAGTTCAAAAGGTATTGCAAAACCTGCTTCGTGAGCGTGTGTCGATTCGTAACCTTGAAATTATATGTGAGGTATTATGTGATTACGGTCCTCGGACAAAAGATACAGATGTATTAACGGAATATGTTCGTCATGCTTTAGCACGAACCATTTGTGCCCCCCTTGTTGATGAAAATAATACTCTACGAATTGTTACCCTCTCCCCTTCATTAGAACAGGAGATTTTAGAAGCCGTAAAAAGAGGAGAAGGTGGGGAGTACATTCCTGTCTCCCCTCAGCGTTCACAACAGATCTGTGAAAGTACAGCCCGGGCTATTCAACGACTTGTATTAGAAGGATATGAACCTATTGTCGTTTGTACGGCGAATGTTCGTCGGTTTCTGCATCGAATTCTGGAACGAAAATTACCCAAAGTGCGCGTTCTTTCGTATAATGAAATAGATAGTTCCGTTAAAGTTGAAATTGAGGGACAAATTGAACTGTAATGGGAAACAAATTTTTTAAAATACGCTGCAAACATCTGAGTGAGGTTGCAAATAAAATTCACGAACTTTTCGGACCGCAGGCTGTTGTTATCGGAACACAAGAAATTCGTGAAAAAGGGATACGCGGTTGGTTAGGACAAAAATTTTATGAAGTAACCGTTTCGGTACCGGAACAGAACCTATTAGAGGAACGAAAGAAGTCCATTGCTGAAAAAAAATACCTTGAACATTCGGCACCCACGAACCTTCAGGATGAATCAAAAAAGAAAAAGATAGAAGAGTTTGAACGAATTATTCGGGAAACACAGCAACGATTGAAGCAAAAGCCTATAACAGAGATTGAGAATCCTGTTCCCCCGCAGGCAAAAGTCTCCGGTGAAATAGAGGTTCCTGTTGTTCCCTTCCCCAAAGAGAAATTACGAGAGTCCCAACCAGGCGTAGATATTGTAAAAGCATTGCGGGAGATACGCGAACTTTTACAGGTTATTTCTGTGGAAACAACCCCTGCAGGTGTCCCTCATGAAATTATTCCTTTTTATAAGGACCTTGTTCAACAGGGTATGTCAAAACGATTATCAGCAGAATTAATCCATGCTGTTATCCAAAATATGAGTCCCGAACATGCCCGTGACTCTAAAATCTTTATTGAACGGTTGGCTTTAGAATTAAGAAAACGAATTACCACTACAAACGGAATTCCTGTTTGCAGTGGTGTTCCTCGATGGGTAGTCTTTTGTGGACCCACAGGAGTTGGGAAAACAACATCATTGGCTAAAATATCAGCCCATTATGCAATACATGAAAAAGTACGCACGGCCCTCGCTTCTACGGATACCTATCGCGTCGGGGCAACGGAACAGTTAAAAATCTATGCGCAAATAATTGGTGTTCCCTTGAAGATTATTGACGACAAAAAGACTGCATGGGAAACCTTGCAAGAATATTCAAAGTACGACCTGGTATTTATGGATACTGCGGGCAATAGTCCTTTCAATACACGACAGGTCCGGGAACTTCATGAAATATTGCAAGTGATTAAACCGTATGAAACCATTCTTGTTCTTGGAGCACATACACCTCTGGAGGATTTGAGATATAATGTTGCAGGTTTTTCATCGCTCGGTCCTACCAGTCTTATTTTTACAAAATTAGATGAAACACGCCGTTTTGGCTCAATGTTAAGTTTAATTTTAGAAACAGGTCTGCCTGTGGGTTACTTAACACACGGTCAAAATGTCCCCGATGATTTTACTCTGGCAACCCCGGGCGGAATTGTTGAATTACTAATAGAAGGAAAGAGAAATCGTGGCTGACCAAGCAGAAAAATTAAGAAAATTAGCAGGACAAACAAAAAAGCAATGTAGAGTCATTGCCATCACCAGTGGCAAAGGCGGAGTAGGTAAAACAAGTGTTAGTGTAAACCTTGCCCTTGCACTTGCTACACAAGGAGCCCGCGTGGTCCTTGTGGACACAGACTTAGGATTGGGAAATGTCGAGGTTTTAATGGGCTTGCATTCTTTTTATAACCTTGCTCATGTAATTGAAGGAAGCAAAAAATTAGAAGAGGTCGTAATAAAAGCACCCTTAGGTTTGGAAGTAGTTCCGGGATCATCGGGCCTTTCCCGGATAGCAGACCTTGTAGACCGCGACCGTGAACGACTTGTAGAAGCATTACTATCACTTTGTGAACGGAGTGATTTTTTACTACTGGATACAATGGCCGGCATTGGTAAAAATACGGTCTCATTTTGCACATCTGCAGACGAGGTCCTTTTAGTAACGACACCGGAACCTTCCGCAATCGTGGATGCCTATGCGATGCTTAAAACCATTCACTACCAAAGGAATGATGCTGTTATAAAACTGGTTGTAAATATGGTGCTTAATTCTGCTCAGGCACAAGCAGTCGCTACAAAACTAACAAATGTAGCACAACAGTATTTAGGACGAGGACTGATTTATCTTGGACATATCGTCCGGGATACATATGTAAATCAATCCATTATGCAAAGTCAACCTTTCTTCATTACATACCCGAATGCTCCTGCGAGCCGTTGTATTGAAGCAATCTCACAACGACTATTCTATCAAGCCCCAGCCATTGAACCTAAGAAGAAGTTAGGGTTTATGAAACGATTAGCACAAAACTTTGGCTGGGCCGTTGGTATTGATGTGTAAAACAATCCCTTAGGGAAAAAACATATTTACTAAAAGGATATTTGTATATGAAAAAATATTTTGTTTATTCAGTTTTTATTGTTTTCTTCATTACATTAATACTAACCGGTGTCGTTCTTTTTCGAACAGAACAAGCCCTATGGAAAAAGGCTACTCCTGCTAAAGGGAAAGAAAGTATCTCGTTAGCAGATAAGCAGGAATATGCACAACGTTTGGCAAAAGCCCTTACTTTTAAAACCATTTCGTTTCAGGAAGCAGAAAAAAACAATTGGGAAGAATATAAAAATTTTATCCAGTATCTGGAAGAAACATTCCCACAGGTTCACACGACCTTAAAAAGAGATATTGTTAATGAATATAGTTTGCTATTCACCTGGGAAGGTAAAAATCCATCAATATCACCTGCGTTATTTTTAGCCCATTATGATGTTGTACCCGTGGAACAAGAAACAGAAGACCAATGGAAATATCCACCCTTTGCTGGCGTAGTGGCAGAAGATTATATTTGGGGGCGAGGGGCCATTGATGTAAAATGTGGTGTCATTGGATTGCTGGAATCTGTTAATTATTGGGTTCAGCAAGGTTATCAGCCCGAGAGAACATTATTGTTTGCTTTCGGGCATGATGAGGAAGTTGGGGGCAGAAACGGCGCCAAAAAAATAGCAGAACTCCTGAAAGAACGAGGGATGTTCCCCGAATTTAGTCTTGACGAGGGGATGGCTATCAATGAGGGGATCATACCGGGAATTGACAGTCCTGTCGCACTTATCGGAATAGCGGAAAAAGGATATTTATCACTAGAACTATCCGTAACAACTCAAGGGGGGCACTCCTCTGTTCCAACAGATAAAACCGCTATTGGAATCCTTGCTAATGCAATATGTAAAATAGAACAAAACCCCATGCCCGCAAAATTAGCAGGACCTATGCGATGGATGTTGGAAGACCTATCCCCGTATATGAACTTCCATATGCGGATGGTATGTGCAAATCTTTGGCTTTTTGAATCGATACTCACTAACATCTTTTCAAGTATTCCCAATGCTGACGCCGCCTTGCGAACCACATTTGCTCCTACCCTATTCCATGCAGGTGAAAAAGAAAATGTTCTACCCACAAATGCTCGCACAGTTATTAATATCCGCCTCTTTCCCGGGGATACAACCGAAAAAGTTACAGAATACATCCGCAAAATTATTAATAACAATCGAATTCAAATAAAACAATTCTCTCCCGAAAAAACAGACGAAGCCAGTCCTGTTTCGGACCGAAATGGAGAAGGATATAAGGCTATCACAAATACCATTCGTGAAGTGTGGGGAGATATTCCCATTGCCTGTGCCCTGACTTTAGGTGGGACAGACTCCGTAAACTATGTAGGTGTGGCAAAAAACCTTTATCGTTTCCAACCTCTAAAGTTTACAAGCGAAGACTTAAAACTTATACATGGCATAAATGAACGGTTGCAGATTGATAACTATATGAATGGAATAGAATTCTATATACGCATTCTTAAGAATGTCGGGAAACTATCTCCCTAACTGTATCTAAAGATTTTAATTCAAATAATCCCTTTCTAATTCCATGCTTCTATATTCAATTTTATGATTCCGTTTACCCCCGAATATCTCCACCCAAATAATAATCCTTATCAAAAAATAGTCCTATCAGGGTATTTGAATGAATATTCTAAATTCTGTAAAATGTTAGCATGAAATTAAATATAATTCTAAAACCAAGAAGGAACTAAAATATGAGTTGCAAAAAAAATATATATCTACTTGTAATTTTTTTGGTGTACACGATTGCCCTTACAGTCACCGCATCTCCAACATCTCTTATGCAAAATCTCTCTGAAGTTAAAAATTATACAGCCCATCGCGTATCCAGTTACGACCGCACAGGTGGTAATGCAGACGGAATGCAGGAACAACCCATTGCAATTGGTGAAACCCGAACATTAGCAAAAATAGAAGGTCCCGGTGCCATTACCCATATCTGGGTTACTATTGCTAGCAAAGACAAATATCACTTAAAAAATTTGGTACTCCGTATGTATTGGGATGGGGAAGGAACTCCCTCTGTAGAATCTCCAATTGGCGATTTCTTTGGTTTAGGACATGGTGAATACTACACTTTCAGTAGTTATCCAATACAGATAGGAACATCGAATGCTCTTAATTGTTTCTGGTATATGCCATTTGAAAAAAGGGCCCTCATAACTATAACAAACGAAGGAACCGATGTCTGTCGTGCTTTCTATTATTATATTGATTACAACAAATATGACTCTATAGACACTCCCCTTCGTTTTCATGCTCATTACAGACAGGAATATCCTTGCACAGAAGGGAAAAATTACACTTTTCTTGAAGCACAAGGAAAGGGTCATTTTGTTGGTGTAAGTTTATCAATCCACAACCGGGCTGATGGATGGTGGGGTGAAGGCGATGATATGTTTTTCATAGATGGTGAAGAAAAACCCTCCTTACATGGAACAGGTTCGGAGGACTATTTCTGTGGTGCCTGGTGTTACGGTTCTGCGTTCAGTTATCTATTCTTTGGATGTCCACTTCGCGGAGAACACAAGCGGGGGGAAAAATGGAATGTTTATCGTTTCCACATTCTCGATCCCATTCCCTTCCAAAAATCAATTCGGGTTAGCATTGAACATGGACACGATGCACAACCCAATTCCCGAACGGATGATTACAGCTCCGTAGCCTATTGGTATCAGACAGAACCCCATGTCGCATTTGAACCATTACCGCCACCTGAAAAAAGACTCCCGGAAAAACTTACCGAACAAGCAACTTATTTTGAACCCGGTGCTTTTGAACTCGAAGGGGGATTGGTTGCTTTTCGGAATGCCGATGACACCGTGGTTGAACAGGATTTGACGGGGTTTGGAAATGAATGGAGTAATGGAAAACAGTTATGGTTTAAACCCGAAGCCCCAAAAAATTATGCTGCGACAGTGGATGTGCCTTCAGATATAGCTGGCGAAAAGAAGGTAACTCTATGGTATACCAAAGCCCCGGATTATGGAATGGTGCAACTATGGGTCAATAATCAAAAGGTAGCAGAATGGGATGGTTATAATGAAGGAAAAGTAGTCCGGGCGTCAATACAGTTCACGGCAAAATTAGTTGAAGGTCAAAATACCCTCGAATTAAGAATCGTTGGCAAAAATGAAAAATCCACTAATTATATGGCAGGACTGGACTGCATTAAAGTAGAATAAATCGATTTTATCAGAAAGGTATCTTTCTTTTTTGTAGAGAATGAAAGATACCTTTCTTCTTTACAATAACATTTTTCAAAGGTTAAATAGATGGGCCGAAAAAGAATCCTCGTTGCTGGAGGAGTCGTTATTGATAATCAGAAGCGAGTTCTTTTATTGGAGAGAGATGTAGTCCGTAACGATAAGTGGATACATGAGATACGACTTCCAAAAGGACATGTTGATAGCGGTGAAACACATGAACAATGTGCCCAACGCGAAGTAGGAGAAGAGAGCGGATACTGGGAAACAGAAATTATTTCAGACTTAGGATACGACTTGAGCGAATTTAAATATCGTGGAAAAAATATTGTTCGGATGGAACATTACTTCCTTATGAAAACAGACCCAAATAAAAAAGGACCCCCTACTCCTACATGTGAAGAGGAAGCACGATTTTATCCTATCTGGGTACCTCTGGAATCTGCAGAAGAGATGCTGACTTACCCCTCTGAGAAGCATTTCATCCGACGCGCCAAAGAATGGGTAAAAAAGTCCAATCCGTCTGACTTGTCGGACCCGTCCGACCCGTCAGATTAAAACACCGTCTTCCCAACCTAATTTTACCAACTCAATACGGTTCTCATCTGCATTACCCAGATGATACTTATCCTGAGCAACCTGAATATGATGAGGAGAAACAGCAAAAGGCTGTTCATTCCCGAAATATTGTAATCTTTTCGCTTTAAAAATACGCAGTCCTGTGGCGTCACAGGCAACAGGGTCCACTCCAATAACCAGCCCCTGATAGTTCCATGTGTATTCTTTATTGTAGTGATGGGGACCCTTTCCATGAAAAAGAGGTGTTATCATGACAAGAATATTCAGCCGTGTCTTTCCTTTGACGATAGGTAAATCCCACAATCCCGCAAGGTTTGCACAGGAATCCGCATGCCAACTTGGCGGCTTTTCTGAGAACATAATATAATTTTTTACCAAACTTCCAACTCCGGACCAGTGGTGTGTCCTCATGGGACGCACATTAATTAAAGCTGTGCTATTTTTAAAAATGGGATTGCGAAGGACTCCACGGTCATCTACAGAAACCTTATCTAAGGGAACACCTGAGGATACCACTCTGGATTTTAATATATCTTCCAATTCAACAGGTGTGCGTGGAGGACCCGCTACATTACTTTTGATACCAACAATATCTTCCGGTCTTACAACCTTTTCCCATGCTTCTTCGGGGGTTTTTGTCTGAAATAAGTTTTTCACCCCTTCATCAACCATTTTTTCAAGAACAGATTTGTTGATATTTCCTTCATTGTCCAGCAGGTTTTCATCTCGAATCAAAACGACACGAGACTTCTCACCTGTTTGTGTGGACTGCGATTCTGAACGCCAATGGGGCATTGTTAAAAGGTATGCAGTACCTAAGGCCCCTGTTTGCAAAAATGTTCTACGACTTGTCTTTACCATAGTTCTGACTCCTATCGTTTTATTCTTTGTTCTATCTCTCTTAAATACATATTCGCTGTGTCTTTAATCTTCCAATCTGTAACTAATATGAGATATTCTTTGAAGGAATGAATCACTATAGAATTAAAACCAAATTTCTCACTTTTGTCTTTTCCATCTGTTCCTTGCAATGATATATCGAGAAGATTTTTAAATTTCCGGCTAACAATAGAAGCTTTTTTCTCATTTTTATAGCGGACAATAATTATTTGAAATCGTTCATCCAAATCAGGGAGAAAATAACGAACCAGAATTCCCTCCTCGCCTTGACCTAATTCTAATATATTTTCATCTGTAATAAAATAATGCACTTTTAGGAGATCATAATTCTTGAAATAATGAATATGACTTTTAACTTGCCCTCTTTCGGGAAGTATCTGTGTAATCTCAGGCGGTTTCCCTTTTTTAGGAATCTGACGGTCAATTATTTTCCCCAACTCTATCACGGTCTGGCTCAATGCTGGCGAATCACCCATTCCAACAATGGATACAAAATAGCGGTCCTTCCAAAAGGCAAGAGAATTATTCATTCCTTCTGATTCTACACCCAATCCTATATCTTTCTGGTCACGGATATCGTGGTGATAAGCCCCATAAGCCGAGGCAGAATCACCCATATCAAAAATATCCATAAATATCTCTACCTGCTGAGGATTTGTCCAACGGTACGCCCAAACTTCTTGAACACCTAATGAACGATATACTTCTGCATTCCCATCAATATAATCAAAAAGCGTCTCCGCATCATACCGATCCGGAACCGGTTTCACCAGAGACCATTGATTCACATTCACGGGGAATATTAATTTTATTTTTTTATGACTTCTATTGTATGGCATTGTTTCACAGGACAGAAACATAAAAAGAAAGATTAAAGTTAAATGCGGTATTACTCTAATTATATTCACTTCTAAGCAATCCTTAAAAGTATTATTGGTTGTAATTATACATCATCTATTCCCTTTAATAATAAGAATATAGAATGGCCTTATTCTAATCCTAATATTTGGATTTCTCTAATTTGTTTAAAAGATATGTTTTTGTTATAATATAAATTTCCAAAAGGCCATTTATAAAACCCAAACCGTAATGAGGAGTAAAGTATGTCATTACGAACTTACGAAGCGCTGTTTATCGTCAGACCTGATGTGGAGGACGATAACATCCAGGCAATAGCCCGCGAGACCGAGAATTTGGTCACGAAGAGCGGAGGGGCTATTGTGCGCTCCGAAGTATGGGGTCGGCGGAGATTGGCTTATACCGTCAAGAAATTTTCGGAGGGTATCTATATCCTGATACGCTTCCAATCTTCCCCCAACTTCATAGCGCGACTGGAAAATTATTTCCGTCTCAGCGAACAAATCATTCGCTACATTGTCGTTTACTTTGATGAGAAAACACTCAGATTGGAAGCAGAACAGGCACAGCGTCGGCAGGAGTTGGAAGCCGGCTATGGACAACAATCAGATAAAGATGAAAACCTTGTCCCTATTTCCAAGAGTATTGCAGAGGAAGAGGAGGACGAGGAGTAACTTTTAACATAGGAACAGATACCTATGGCTGATGTTCGCGTTCCTGATCTAAACATTGTTCTGATTGCCGGTAGAGTTGTCCGGGAACCGGATGTGCGTTCAACTCCCAGTGGAAGGGTCGTTGCACGCTTTACCCTGGCAAACAATCGCCGCTATAAAGCCAAGGATGGAAACTATAAAGATGAAGCCGTCTTTGTCAATGTAGTGGTATGGGACCGTCAGGCGGAATATGCAAATCAACAACTCCGGAAGGGAAGACCGGTTCTCGTAGAAGGTCGTCTTCGATTAGATGAATGGGAAGACCGAAATACCAATCAGCGACGGTCTCGTCTGGAAATTGTAGCATGGCGTATCAGTCACCTTGATAAGGAAACATCCTCTTTAGGAGATTTTGATACAGAAGAAATTCCACCCGACGAATACGGAGAACCTTATCCAGAAAACTATCCCAATCAGGGTAAAGGATCTCCCTCTTCGAGCCAAAAAACAAATGTTCAAAGAAATAATTGGAATCTTCCGCCAGAAGACGATGTCCCGTTCTAATTTCTTTTCGGGTACAAAATCAATATTACCAACCTATAGAAATGATTAATTTATTAACCTTTATTTTAACAAAAGGAATTATGCTATATGGCACACATTTCCGCAAAAGCAAAATCAAAAATCAAAATGAAACGGTTAAAGAGAAGAAAGAAGAAGAGAATTTTTAGAAAAAGGACCAGTCGATTAACCATAGAACGGATAGTATATATTGACTATAAGGACACAAATTTGTTGAGGCATTATATAACCGAACGCGGAAAGATTATACCCCGTCGGATTACAGGTGCCACAGCAAAACAACAGCACATGCTAACAAAGGCCGTTAAATTAGCCCGTCAAATAGCATTGCTTCCTTTCGTAGCGGAATAGTTATTATATATACCAATCGTGTTTATTTATGTCCAACTTGCTGACGAAAATATTGTTTTTAATATTAATTACTGCCTACTTAACAGGTGAAGGCATTTTTATCTTACTTCCCCTTGTTACAGTTGTTGTTATTGGTCTGAGTCGAGCAAGAAATTCATGGTTCTGTACAACGGTGCTTTGCACAGCCCTTGTTCCGGGATTTGTTTTAGGAGCGTTTATACAATCCTTGCCTTTTACCCTTGAAAATCTTATGATGTGGTCCGCAACACTCTTAGCAAGTATACTTGTGCCGGTCTCCATCGGTTCCGCATTAAGAAGATACTCATGGACACAATGTCTCCTTCTGATGACCAGCCTTCTATTTATTTCCGGGACCCTTCTTACCATGTATTTCTGGGAAAATCTGCGTAAAGATATAACCATTTCTGTTAATGCTCGTATTGCAGAGATAAAAGAACTCAGAAAAGAAGAAACAAATTCATCAGAAGATGCAAACAGGACTTTAATAGAAGGTTTAAAATACCTCGATTATCACTGGGAAGATTTTCATATAGGATTACTTTTCGGACAAAGTCTAATCATGGCCACTATAATTATAGGCTGGATGGTAGCCCGATTAAGAGTCCTGCCAACAGAGGATGGCCTCCATTACTGGGAAAATCCACGATTAGGAAGTTTTTCCCAAGTGCGGACACCGGACTATCTGGTCTGGTTAGCCATTGTAACAGCGGTAATTCTAATATACGACCAACATTATAATGCAGGCGAACTATTCCGTATTATTTCACGAAATACGGCTGTTATTTTAAGTTTCATCTATTGGCTCAATGGATTGAGTATCCTTACCTTTTGTGCTTTTTTATTCCAGTGGAATATTCTACTAACTCTGGTTCTCGTACTTTTTGTTTTTGGAATTTGGACTTTTCCCATCCTTGCTGTCTTTGGTTTTTTTGACACATGGTGGGATTTTCGAAATGCACTTGTAAAACTTTACATCCGGTTGCATCCGGAAACAAATACTTAAACTCGCAATAAAAAATATGAAAAGAATATAATTAAACAAGAATGGTCAGGAGAAGAAACAATGAAAGTAATTTTATGTCAAGACATTGAAAAACTGGGCAAAGTCGGTGAAACGGTTGAAGTTTCAGACGGTTATGCACGCAATTTCTTGATTGCTCGAAAATTAGCAGTATCTGTGCAATCTGCTTCCGCAAAAGAAATCCGTCATCACATGGAAATCATTCAACGGCGGGAAGCCAAACGAAAAGCAGAATTGGAATCGGTAGCGAAACAAATCAATACCATTACAATTGAGTTTAAAATGCGTGCAGGCGACGAAGAACGATTATTCGGTTCTGTAACAAATACAATGATTGCAGAAGAATTACAGAAGATAAACTTCAATATTGACCGGAAACAAATTCTGTTGGAAGAACCCATTAAGACTCTGGGTATTTTCTCTGTTCCTGTAAAGTTAGGAAGTGGTGTAATTGCGGAAGTCAAAGTCTGGGTTAGCCAACTTACTGATGACAATAACATGGAGAATTCAAACAATTAATTCATGGCAATTTCCCGGAGAAAAGAAACTTCAAAAGAAAAACCTTCTCCAACGGTTTTTGACCGCAAACCGCCACAGTCTGTTGAATCGGAACGAGCGGTCCTTGGGGCTATTTTTTTAGACCCTAACGCATTTCAAAAAGTTCTTGAAATCTTTAATTACAATAAAGATAATATCTTTTACTATGGACCGCATCAAATTATATACGAGTCCATGTTTAGAATTTATCAAGATAGCCAGAACAAACCTGACTTACAGGCAGTTGCAGGGGATCTTGAAACAAGAAAGTTATTGGATGAAGTCGGAGGGATTTCTTATCTAACAGAATTATCATCTGCTGTGGCTACCTCTGCGAATATAACATATTACGCAAATACTGTAATTGAAAACGCATTAAAACGCAAACTCATCGAGTCTTGTAGTGAGACCATTTCCAAAACATATGAAGGACAAATTCCATTCAAAGAACTTGCAGACGAAGCAGAAAGCAACCTCTTCGCTCTTGCAATGCAAAGAAATACAAACCCTATTTACAAATTACAAGATTTCATCAGGACTTACATAGATAGTTTTGAGGAACGAATACGGAAAGGAGAACTACTTCCTGGACTCGCCACAGGGTTCAATAAACTCGATGAAACACTCTGTGGACTGCAATCCTCTGAAATGATCGTTCTTGCAGCGAGACCTTCCGTAGGTAAAACCGCCTTTGCCCTTAACATAGCCCTCCATGCAGCGAAAAAAGAGGGAGAAGGTGTTCTTATTTTCAGTTTAGAGATGTCAAAAGAATTATTGCTCCAAAGACTTATCTGCATACAGGGAAACCTTGATGCACAGGAACTCCGAAGAACATTTGCCCGAAAAAACTTATTAGGAGATGTTGTTAAATATTGTGGAGAAATAGAAACTTTGCCCATTTACATTGATGACACACCCAGCATTAATATTATTGAACTTCGCTCGAAAGCACGCAAGCATTTATTTGCTCACCCTGAAGTAAAACTTATAATTATCGACTACCTGCAACTGATGAATGTTCACCGACGGGGAGAAAATCGTCAGGTCGAAATTGCAGAGATTTCACGACAAATCAAAGGACTGGCACGCGAACTAAAAATCCCGGTACTCACATTATCCCAATTAAGCCGGGAAGCAGAAAAAGAATCTTCCGAACCGAAACTTTCTCATCTGCGAGAATCCGGAGCTATTGAACAAGATGCGGATGTCGTCATGATTCTGTACAAAAATAAAAAAGAGGAAAAAAATAAATCCAAAGACCCCATCCACGTCCATTTGAAGATAGCAAAACAGAGAAACGGTCCCACACCTACTATCGATTTCAATTTCAACCGAAGAAAACAAACATTTTATGAAATAGGATATTTTAATGAAGACAAAGAATACTCTTCTGCACCCTATATTGAAGAAGAAGAAAGTCCTTTTTAGATTAAATAACAAATTTATATAGGAGATAACTATGTTCAAAGGTTCCTGGGTTGCTTTAGTAACACCTTTTAAAGAAAATTTTGAAGTTGATTTCAACGCTTATGGAAAATTGGTAGATTTCCATATCGAGCAAGGAACACATGGGCTGGTCCCTTGCGGTTGCACAGGGGAAGCAGCAACACTTTCGCATGAAGAACAAAAAGAATGTATCCGCTTCGTTGTAGAACGAGTTGCAGGTAGAGTCCCTATAATTGCTGGGACAGGTTCCAACAACACAATGGAAGCATTAGACCTTACCCGTTATGCAAAAGAAATTGGTTGTGACGGCGCTTTACTAATCACTCCTTACTATAACAAGCCCACTCAGGCAGGGCTTATTGCTCACTATAAAAAAATTGCTGAAGAAGTAGACATTCCTATCGTCCTTTACAATGTTCCAAGCAGAACAGGTATCAAATTAGAACCCGAAACTATTGCGGAACTTAACAAAATCCCGAACATCGTGTGTATTAAAGAAGCATGCGGTAGTGTAGATCAGGTATCCCAAATCCTTGCTCTCTGTGATATAACGGTACTATCTGGCGATGATAGTTTAACATTACCTATGATGTCTATCGGTGCTATGGGCGTTATTTCCGTTGCTGCAAACATCGTTCCAGCAGAACTTGCCCGTATGTGCACACAGGCTCTTGAAGGCCACTATTCAGAGGCACGAAAAATCCATTATCAACTCATGCCCTTATTCAAAGCCTTGTTCTATGAGACCAACCCAATGCCTGTAAAAGCAGGTCTGGCACGCATGGGCATGATTAAAAATATTTTACGCCTTCCCCTCGTATCCATGAGCGAACCTCAATTCAAACGATTAGAACATGTTCTCCAAAAACTAAATCTCATCTAAAAATTAACGATATTTTTAATTAAAAACTTAATTGTAAGTATAGCGGTCTATAACAGCCTATTGTTATAAAACGACCACCTGTATTCACAGAAAAACTACCCAATCCGGAGGAAAGTCATATTACTCTTTCGTTTTTCTCTGATAGAGAGTAGCACTCAATCCCCAAAAAGATACCCGGTCCACTCCTTTCCAGTTTTCTTCAAGATACTTTCGCAGGGGTTCGGTATGGGGTTTATACTCAAAAGTCAATCCATGCGTTTCTAAAAACCATAATCGGTGATATTTCTTTGTTGCTTGTTCTATAGGCTCGGGCAATAAACCGTGGTGAGCAAGTAAAGTTGTGTTCCCAAAACTGTCAATATGGACCTGAACATCAATAGCACTCATACCCACACGACATTGCGGAAAACCGTTCAAGTAATACCGCATAGAAGGAACCATAAAGTGACTGGGATAGATTATAATATCCCCTTCCTTATAATTCCTTCGTATCCAATCTGCACAACTACGAAAATCTACTTTATCATAAACACCTAATCGATGCATATCTATCGGATGCAATTTTAATTGATAATAATCCTTTAAACAGACAACCGTAAGTATAGTAAACATAATGAGAATTAAAATTCGCGTTGGATAAAACCGGATTCCGTGAATACCCTGTGCTATCACAAAAAGTGCTACTACTCCTGAAAAGATAAACAATCGATGTTCATAAAATGAAAAATGCCTCGCTCCCCAGAAAAGAACATTACCAAAGATAGGTAGTAAACTCATAAAAAAGGAATAAAGCCCATTCTCGGGTTGCCTCCGATATGACCATAACCCCCAAAAGAAAAGAAGAAAAGACAGGACAAACATGATCCAGTAAACACTACTGTTCGGTGTATAGCCTGCGAAAAAATTTTTCCATGTTATTAATCCTGTCTTAATAGTCGGATTTGGATACCATACATAGCGAATACCCGAAACAATTTCATGGAAATACCACGCAAGATACACAGCCGGCAGAACCAGCAGTCCTGCAATAAAATTTGTCCAGAACCATTTCCGGAACAAATCCCTCCTACCCAGAGCCATCAAGATCAAGATGAATAGGTTCGTTACAAAAATAGCCCAAACACTAAAGTAATGGGAATACATCAATAATACAAAAATGACACCTAAACCTACCCAATCCTTCCAGAGATTGCCCGATAATATACGAAGAAGAAAATACAGACCTATAAGATTTAATAGGACATAAAACGAATAAATTCTTAATTCCTGAGCGTAATAAATTTGGAACGGGGATATAATAAATAGAAAAGTTGCAACCAGGATAGTAAAGGGCCGGTCCACCATCCGCTTTGCTACCTGGTAAAACATAACAATAGATAAAATACTCCAAAAACAAGGCAGTAACCGCCATGCAAAATCATCCCAAACAGAATATTTCTCCCAAAAACGAACACTATTCAAAATATTTCCCCAAATAAAAATAAGCAATGGATTCATAGGCGGTTCATTATTTAACAAAGGAGAGAGAAACGAGAGATTTTTATCCACCAATTTGCTTAACTCTATCGAGGCACATTCATCATACCAAAGGCTTAACGAACCTAAATGAAAAAGACGAAGCCCAACCCCTAAAGGGAGAAGACACCCCCAGAAAAGATATTCCATGATTTTCTTTTTTAAGTTTTCAATCTGCTCCTGCTTTTTTCTTTCTTCACTTTGTTGCATATTTCCTCTTTTTAAAGATGGGTTCTTTCTATTATGATTTCATTATGTATAATTTAACTGCACAAATTATAAAAAATCAAAAACAAGAAAATATTTATACCATGTCCTTAAATACAAAACAAAAAGAACTCTGTCCTTGCTACATTGGAGTGTCAGGTTGGTCTTACAAAGACTGGAAAGGCACCGTATATCCTAAGGATACCTCATACAATATACATCCCATTCGATACCTTGCTCAATGGATAAATTGTATAGAGATAAATGTAACCCACTATCATCCAATCCCTTCTATAAGAGTCCAATCGTGGGTCGAGCAGGTCCTTGACAATTCTTCTTTTTTATTTACCGTAAAATTGTGGAAGCGATTTACACATGAAAATTATCACAATATCACTCTTGAGGATGTAAAACTTTTCATCCAATCGATTGAACCCATTGCCGATGCTAACAAATTGGGCTGTATTCTTATTCAGTTTCCCCACCGATTTCACCGTACACCTGAAAATAGAAAATATTTAGCAAAACTTACAGATATTTTTTCTCCTATGCCAATGACTATTGAGTTTCGACACAGGTCCTGGCTCCATTCACAGACTTTAGAATCATTCCGTGAAAGAGGACTGGCTTTTTGCAACATTGACCAACCTCTACCCGACCCTAATTGTTTACCACCGACCGAAGAAGTTACTGCAGATTTTGCCTATGTCCGTTTTCATGGAAGAAACATAAAAAATTGGTTTTCTGAGAAATCGAATCGGGACGAAAGATATAACTACTTATATTCGGAAAATGAATTGGAACCATGGACAGAACGCATTCAACGAATGAGAAATAAAGCACAACGCGTATTCATATTAATGAACAATCATTTTGCCGGCAAGGCCCTAATTAATGCCATCCAACTTCGCAAAGAACTCGGTTATTCTGTTGATACTCCCATCCCTTACGAACTCCAACAGATTCTAACAGAACAAAAGAAGAATTTGTAAGTATATGTGTTCTTAGAGAACAAAATTTTATTATTCATATTATTCTAACATCTGACAATATTTATAAACATAGAATAAAATCCACTCCTAATTTTGTTTTTGATATAATAAAAAATAAAGGATTGGTATGCTTGAGAGCAGGTTTGCAACAGTACCTGTCGAAATAGAACGACGATTTCTTTCTTTGGTGCAGTTACTCCACACAAACGGGATGAGTGCGGAAGGTATTGTACAGGTCCGAAAAGCATTTGAACTTGCAGAAAAAGCCCACCAAGAACAGAAACGGGAGTCTGGCGAACCGTATATTATCCACCCCATTGAGGTAGCCCGACTCCTGGCAGAGATAAAACTAGACTCAACGACTATAATGGCAGGACTTCTCCACGATGTGATAGAAGACAAACAGGTTCCACGGGAACTTCTCGAAAAAGAAGTAGGAAAGGTCGTCGTGCAGATTGTTGAAGGGGTAACAAAAGTTTCCAGGCAACAAATGAAAGCAACTGTCAAGGAGAATGAGGATCTGAGAAAATTAGAAACGCTTCGAAAACTTTTCTTTATCGGAGTAAAAGATGTTCGTGTCCTTCTTGTTAAATTAGCCGACCGACTTCACAATATGCGAACACTAAAGTACCTATCCAAAGAAGCCCAGGAACGAATTTCTCGGGAAACGCTAAACATATATGCACCCATAGCCCATCGATTAGGTATTTACCGATGGAAAATGGAACTGGAAGACCTTGCTTTCAAAGTCCTGCTCCCTGTGGAATATAAATGCCTTGCATCGCGTATCGCAAGAAAAAAAGACGAACGCGAAAATGAAATAAAGGGTATTATTGCCCATCTCGAAAAGGAATTAAAGAATATTGGAATTCAGGCTCGAATTTTAGGTAGACCGAAACATTTGTATAGTATCTACACAAAAATGCAAAGACAGCAAATTCCTCTTGAACGCATTATGGACCTTTATGCTATTCGGATTATTGTTAACACAGTTGAGGAATGTTATCGCGTACTGGATATAGCCCATCGTTTAGGAAATCTTGTACCCGAACGATTTCGTGATAACATCCGAAAACCCAGAAGCAACGGTTATCGTGCCCTACATACAACAGTATTTTTACCTAGGAAATATCCACTTGAAATTCAAATCCGCACTGAGGAAATGGACCAGGAAGCAGAATTTGGAATCGCCGCTCATTGGTTCTATAAAGAAGGAGGGGGCTTGGACGATTCCCTTACTCAAAAGCGGGTTGAGTGGCTTCGTTCTATGGTGTCCGAACTATCCGCCCCCGGTGGGTCCTCTATTACAACTCAGGACATACAGGACGACCTGAAAATATCCGAGATTTATATCTATACACCTAAAGGGGATGTCTTTGAATTGCCTGCAAATGCAACCGTATTGGATTTCGCATATACCATTCACACAGAGATTGGACATCATTGTATTGGTGCTCGCGTAAACGATAGATATGTTCCTATCACAACGAGACTCAATACAGGTGACCGTGTCGAGGTTTTGACCTCGCCAAAGCAGGAACCCCATCTGGATTGGTTGAAAATTATTACTATTGGAAAAGCCCGAAATAAAATCCGTCACCATCTCCGAGAAAAAGGTATTCTTCCAAAAGAGGAAGAAGAAAAGGAAGAAATTTCCTCTCGAAAAGATGAGCGGCAGGAAAATTCTCCTTCCGATACTGCACTATTGTCAGACTTCTCCGCATTAACAAAAATCGAATATAGGGGAAATAATGAGGAGTTCGAAAAGGAACGACATCTCAGCATTCGCATTGATGGACAAAAAAACATTGCTGTTCACTTCAGCCGATGTTGCAATCCGTTGCCGGGGGATGAGGTTGTTGGCTACTCTACATTAAAAGGAGCCATTACAATCCATAAAAAGGATTGTAGAATCTTTAATAGCGTTTACCGAGACCCACAACGAATGCATAAAGTCCGATGGGAAATCGACAGCATCACACAAATTACCGTGCAGGTATTAGCCCGACCTTCTCCTACTGTTATTCAGGAATTAACTTCGCTGTTAATAGATAACAAAGTTCCTGTAATTTCAGCCAATTATAAAATTTTACGCAAGGGACTTATTAAATTTGAATTTACACAAAAATCAATTTCTTCAAGCAATCCCAAATCTTTTGATGTCCTTATGCGTTCTATTCGCTCCATTGAAGGGGTGTTGGAAGTCCATCGTAAATCGAAATAGCATTATCCTGCTTTTACTATGAAATAATCCCATGTTGAGTAAGATAAGCAAATAAGAAATTTACAGATTGCTCCACAGTAGACTGGCCCGTATCGATTACAATTTCAGGATTTTCAGGCTCTTCATAAGGAGCGGATATTCCTGTAAACTCTGGAATTTCACCTGCCTTAGCCTTTTTATAAAGACCTTTAGGGTCTCTCTGTTCACAAGTATCAATATCACATTTAACATAGACCTCGATAAAATTTTTAGGATTGAGTTTTCTTGCTTTTTCCCGGTCACTTCGATAAGGAGAGATAAACGCTGTTAAAACAATCAGCCCTGCATCTGCAAATAATTTTGCCACTTCTCCAATACGGCGAATATTTTCCTCTCTATCCTGTGGGGAAAACCCTAAATCTTTATTCAAGCCATGGCGTATATTATCCCCATCTAAAACATAAGTTTTACATCCCCTTTCAAACAGAGCGTTTTCTAAAGCATGCGCAAGTGTGGACTTACCCGAAGCCGATAACCCAGTAAACCATATTACCGCTCCTTGATGTCCATTTGCCCTTTCGCGGTCTTCACGCTTAATATCACCCTGATGCCATGTAATATTTGTTGCTTTTACAACTTCTTCCATTCAGTATTCCTTCCGTATCAACTTTTTACTTATATCAAAAACACTTTTTACCCAGAAAAATTTTTGCAGTTCCATTTATAACAAACTTTCCCCTCTACAGACTACGCAGAAGTTTGAGGCAAGAAATATTTCTTAATAAGGTCTAACTCTATATTCGGATATACGGGGTACTGGTTTAACAATTCCAAAACTCGTGCTTTCTGCTTCTTCTGAACGGAAACATCCAGAATAAAATTCCTTTTTGATGGTTTTCCCGCATTGGGACCTTCCGTCAAAATTTCGGGCTTGGTTGCATCCAGAACCTCTCTAATTATAGACGCTATTTCTTTCATTTCGATACCACCCATACCCAGAGTGGTTACCGCAGGCGTTCCTAAACGAAGCCCACTTGTAATCAGAGGGCCATTGGGGTCAAACGGTAACGAATTAAAGTTTAGAGTAATTCCACAGGCTCTTAATGCTCCTGCTGCCTGTCTCCCTGTCAAACCATGGCTTTCCTGAACATTTAAAAGCATCAGATGGTTATCCGTTCCACCGGTTGCCACAACCAATCCTTCACTTTTCAGGGCTTCCGCAAGCAGTTGTGCATTTCGAACAATCTGCCGTGCATAATCACAGAATTCAGGGCGATTCGCCTCTGTAAAGGCTACTGCTTTAGCAGAAAGCACATGCGGTAAAGGTCCTCCCAAAACCAGCGGACAGCCTTTATCCACGAATTCCGCAAATTCTTTTTTACAAAGCACAATTCCACCTCGCGGACCTCGAAGTGTTTTATGCGTTGTAGATGTAACAATATGGGCATGAGCCACCGGGTCGTATTCCCCCTGAAAAACTTTTCCAGCTACTAATCCTGCAAAGTGGGCCATATCTACCATTAAAATCGCACCTACCTTATCTGCAATTTCTCGCAGGCAGGCGAAATTAATTTTCCGTGGATAGGCACTATATCCCGCAAGCAATATAAGTGGTTTTATTTCCTTTGTCATTTTCTCTATCTCTGAATAGTCCAACAAGCCGGTATCTCTTCGGACGGTATAGGAATAGGCATCGAACATCTTGCCGGATATATTTCGGCGATAACCATGAGTAAGATGTCCCCCTGAATAATAATCCATGCCGAATAACCGTTGATTTCCCATCTTTTCACGGATTTGTCGCCACTGTTCCTGCGTAAGTTTAGATGGGTCTTTGATATCTAACTGCTCCAACTCAGGGGTTTCCACCCGGGCGGATAATATTGTCCAATAGGCTACCAGATTGGCATCAGCGCCACTATGAGGTTGGACATACGCATGTTCCGCATTAAATAATTTCTTCGCTTGTTCACAGGCTATCGCTTCAATTATATCTACATTGCCACAACCTTCATAAAATCGTTGGTACGGTATCCCCTCTGCATACTTATCTGTTAATAAATTTGCCATAGCAAACTGTGTTGACAATGAACAGTAATTCTCACTTGCAATCAACTTTAAATGACTTCGCTGGTCTATTAATTCCTGCACAATACCAGCGGAAACCTGAGGAGATATTTTGGCCACTTCCGCTAAATTACACAAATACCCCAAAAATCCTGAATCTAATTTGTCCGGCGGAGTTGACCCAATATACTCAATAATCGATGGATGTATCATGAATGGCTCCTTAAATAAAGAAATTATATATATAGTGAATAATATATCCTAATATTATTCAAAATTCATGATATAACTGTAAACTCCTTCATGAAGTTGCGATTCCACTTTCAGTCCACTCCGCTCAAAAACTGCTTGCATGGGCTTATTTTCACGAAGAACTTCTGCGGTAAACCCTGCAATCCCATTCCGACGGGCGATATTTATCAAATGACGGAAAAGAAATGAGCCAATTCCTCGATTTTGCCATTCATCCTGCACAACAAACGCCACTTCTGCTCGGTTTGTCTTTGGGTTTAAATAGTACCCACCCATTGCCACGATTTCCTCACCATCCGGATCGGGAACAGTTGCTACAATGGATACCTCATTTCGATGGTCGATATATACAAATTCCTGAACCTGCTTACGAGGAACCCATTTCATACGACTCATAAAACGTTTATACAAAGATTCCTGAGACAGAGAATAAAACAATTCCCGGATGCGAGGCTCATCTGTAGGATGTATAGCACGCACCGTCACAGATGTCCCATCATCACATATATATGTAGTACGGATGTCTCTTGGACCTATAACAATCTTGTTCTTAAAATCTGTAAGTTCAGGTCGTATATACTTCTTTTCAATGGCTTCCATTAATAGTTTCTCACGGAATTTGGGATGAGCAATACTAATAAGAGCCAGTGCTCGCTCCTGCACATTCTTTCCATGTAAATAGGCAACACCATATTCCGTAATAACATAGTGTACATCCCCGCGTGTTGTAACCACACCAGCCCCTTCGCTTAAATGGCAAACAATTCGCGACACCTCTCCGTCATGGGCCGTAGAAGGTAATGCAATAATGGCTTTTCCCCCATTCGAACGTGCCGCACCTCTATTAAAATCGACCTGCCCACCGATACCGGAATAAAACTTAGAACCCATTGAATCTGCACAGACTTGCCCGGTCAGGTCTACTTCAAGAGCCACATTGATGGCCACCATTTTGTTCTGTTGCGAAATAATAAATGGGTCGTTTACATACTCCGTCGGATAGAATGCAAAATTGGGGTTGTTGTTTAAATATTCGTAAAGTCTTTTTGTCCCCATAGCAAAACTTGCCACAATTTTGCCACGGTCTAAAGTTTTTCGTTTCCCTGTAATAATTCCTTTTTCAATAGGATCTATAATTGAATCCGTTAACATTTCGGTATGGATACCTAAGTCTTTTTTATCGCTCAAAAATTCAAGCACCGCCTGTGGAATACGACCAATCCCCAACTCTAATGTTGCTCCATCCTCAATGAGCCCTGCAATATATTGTCCAATTTCGCGGGTAACTTCATCAGGTTCTACCAGGGGAAACTCAATTAATGTTTCATTTACGGGAACAAGATAATCAATGTCATGAACATGAATAAAGCAATCTCCAATGGTTCTTGGCATCTGTGGATTGACCTCTGCAATAACCAATCGAGAATTCTCTGCTGCACTCTTTACAATATCTACTGAAACCCCTAAACTACACATACCATCTTCATCCGGTGGAGAGACTTGAATAAGTGCCGTATCCAAAGGCAGTTGCCCTGTCTTAAATAAACGGGGTATATCTGACAAAAATATAGGTGTATACCCCCCCAATCCTTCTTGAATGATATGACGCACATTCTGAGCAATAAAAAAACTATTTACTGTAAAATGATTCGTCAAGTCTTTCTGTGCATAGGGGGCATCCCCCAGAGTTAACAAATGCACTATTTCTATATCTGCAAGGTCTGCATGTCTTGCAACCAGAGCATCTACCAGCCGTTGAGGTTGGGCACACCCGGTTCCAATAAAAACACGGAACCCCGGTTGAATTCGGAGCACCGCTTCCTCCGGAGTAACAACCATATCAGAGTATTTATCTTCCCAGTTCGGGTCATAACATAATTCTTTTTTAAAGTCAGATGTATTACTCATGGCTTTTATCAAGACCTCCTAATATCATTCGTGCATCCGCTACCGTAGGCGGTGTTCCAATTTCGCCAACGATAAACGGGTTAATATCAATTTCATGAATAGTTGGAAATTCTGTTGCTAACTGGCTCATCTTTTGCAGAGCCTGTGCTATTGCATGAATATCAACAGCCGATTGCCCCCGTGTTCCTTTTAACAAGGTATAGGACCGTGTTCCTACAAGCATTTGTAAAGCTTCTTCCTCCGTTATTGGTGCTAAATAAAAACTAACATCTTTCATTACTTCTACAAAAATACCCCCCAGACCAAACATTAACATAGGACCGAATTGGGGGTCTCTGTGCATACCTAAAATTACTTCACGCCCTTGCTTAGCCATTTTTTCAACATAAATTCCTTGAATCTTCGCATTGGGCATCTTACGCATCACGCGTAGTACCATCAGGTCAAACGCATCACGAACCTGGGAAGGATTGGACAACCCCAATCGAACGCCACCAATATCCGATTTATGAACGATATCCGGCGAAACGATTTTCATAGCCACAGGATAGCCAATTCGGTCTGCTATGGTAACCGCTTCTTCATCCGTACGTGCTAAGGCACCGGGCGGGACATTGAAATCGTAGGCACGCAAAATTTCTTTTGCATCGACCTCATTTATAAATGTTCGACCCTCTCGCATCTGCCTGCGGATAATTCGCTCTATCCTTCGGCGATTTACAGGAAAACGCATCACTATTCGTGGAGGCCTACGTCTCCATGCGGAATAATCACACATAGCCTTCAAAGCGTAAACAGCCCTCTCCGGTGATGGGTAATCCGGCAAATTGGCCAATACCAACTCGTCCCGTGCAGGCATCACATCTGCTCCACCCATAAACGCAGCCAAAACAGGTTTATTACCACGGAGATTGTTAATTATGGCCCGTGCGGTTTCTGCAGGTTGGGTCATGGCTTGTGGCGTTAATATAACAATAACGGAATCGATAGTATCATCATCCAGTGCCGCATTGAGGGCCATTGCATAGCGCTCGGGATCTGCATCTCCCAGCACATCAATCGGATTGGCTACACTTGCTGCAGGAGGCAACTTTTGTTTCAGTGCAGAAGAAATTTCAGTTTGTAACGGCTTGACCTGTAATCCTGAATTTTCAACAGCATCCGCAGCCATAATACCCGGCCCACCCGCATTGGTTATCACAGCAACCCGATTCCCTTTGGGTAAAGGTTGCATAGCCAAAGCAGACGCATAGTCAAACAAAGACTCAAAAGTTTCGGCACGAATAACTCCCGCCCTTCGAAACGCCGCACCATAAGCAATATCTTCCCCTGCAAGACTACCTGTATGAGAAGATGCCGCACGACTACCTGCCTGTGTAGTCCCTACCTTCAAAATTACCACAGGTTTTATAGACGCCACTTGCTCTGCTATCTTTATAAACTCCTCACCTCGAACAATATTTTCCAGATAGCATGCAATTACTTTTGTTTGTTCATCTTCACCTAACATTTGCAACAAATCGATCTCTGATATATCCGCTTTATTCCCAATACTAATTAGTTTTGCAAGGCCGACACCCCGACCTACAGACCAATCCAGAATGGCTGTGCACAAAGCCCCTGATTGAGAAATTACCGAAATAGAACCTTTGCGGGGCATCTGTGTCGCAAAAGAGGCATTCATACTGTTTTCTGTATTGATTATCCCTAAACAATTCGGACCTAACAACCGCATACGGTTTTGCTTACAATACTGGGCTATTTCTTTTTCCAGAAGGGCTCCTTCAGGTCCAACTTCTTTAAATCCTGCGGTAATAACACAGACAGACTTAGTCCCTGCTAAACATGATTCTTCTAACGCGGGTTTCACCAATCTGTTAGGAACCACGATAATACTAAAATCGATTTGGATACCCGCATCTTTTGGTGTTTTATAGCACTTCAAACCTAATATTTCGTCTGTGGAAGGATTTACAGGGATAATCTTTCCTTCAAAGCCCGAAGAGATTAAATTATTAAGTATAGAATATCCAACTTTACCCGGGGTTCGAGAGGCCCCGATTACAGCAATACTTTTAGGTCTTACAAGTGTTTCAAGCATAAAAATTCCCTAATAAATAAAAATAATTTTTTATTCTAATTGCGCATTGGGGACAAATTTTGACATTCCAATAATTTTAGAAAAATTGGAATTTGAATAATATTATATTCTTTTTTCCCTTCTTATTTCCATATTGAAAATTTTATTAAGATATAAGTACCCCTTTTTTATTTCCCTTTAACATTCTGTATGGGTCGAGGAAATAGTCCCCCTTCCCCAACATCAAAAATGCGGTAAAAACCATCTTTTTCTGCAGGGACAACATATACACGCGTTTTTCCCCAGGGAATCACCGATTCTTCTCTTGTATTTTCACGGTGAGTATGACCATACAAAATAAAATCGATAGGGTCATCTACAAAAAGTATTATTTGCGAACGAATTCCCATCGTGAACTCATATCGATGGGTAATACCAAAGGTCCAACGACTGGATTTTAGTTCCCTGCGATAACGATATAACAAAGTATCCTGCTCTCCCCAACTATCTGCGGTACGGTACTCTCGGGTATCGAAAATAATATAGCCGTCTTTCCCGTACCGGAAAGCATAAGTAGATGTATAAAACATTTTTTCGTAATTATCTTCATTACGGTCATGGTTGCCAGCACAAACAAAGGTGGGTTTTCGGGCTTGGTTCAAGATATTAAGAAATACCTGCCACTGTTCGGTTTTAGCCTCATGTGTCAGGTCACCTGTTAGTAGTATAAATTGGGCATCACTCTGATTCAGTTTCTCAATGATGGTCTGAAAAGTAATTGCATTTTCATCCTGCAAACTATCACTACGGATATGAATATCACTTATGTGTGCAAATGTATAATACTCTCTAAATTCGTTTTGAACCCAAATAGAACGGGGGTTTACATCTTTCGCACCTCCCTCTGTGATAATCTGTATTGAATATGACCCCGCCTTTATATCTTCACCCATTAATATGACAGAACCTTTATATATTTCCGTTTTTTTCTCCTCCCATTGTACATTTAACGGGATAATATTCTTTTCATTATCAATAAGAAAAATAGTTCCTTTCTGTTCTGCAACAATATTAAATGTTTGACCCGGAGATAATATCACTGGACAACCTTCATTTGGCAATTTAATAATTCCCAGAGTTCCATCTTCATGACGGGCATATCCATTAAAAAAAGAAACCAATAGTCCTATCATTAAAAATATCAAAATATACTCTTTATGCCATCGGAATCTCATTTTGTTTTCGGTCTCCAACAGGGGGCCACACTCACAGATTTCTCTGTTAATGGTATTATTTTATCTTCTTCGATATGTTTCAAATATAATTGAGGTTTTCCTGATGGATTGGCGACAAAACATATCCATTGACTATCCGGCGACCAGGCAGGACTCCATGCATCATAATCGCCACTAACAACCAGAGGGAAAACACGGGCTGTCTCTGGAAATACACGATAAATACCTCTCCTCCCATGTCGGAATGACTCAAATGCCACCCACTCCCCATTGGGAGACCAAACAGGATTCCAATCTGCTAAATGATGATTGGAAATGTTCGAGATCCCTCTTCTTCCTAAATAATAGATTTCGCGGTTTCCTGCTTCATTCGTTTCAAAAACCAAACTGGAACCTTTCGGTGATACCTGCGGATTGAGTTCCTCAAACCGTGCTGACTCCAGCATTAATTCTTTCGGTAACGGTGTTGCTTGTGTTTTACTAAAAAGAACCAATTCGGTTGTTAACATCTTTTCCGCAGATTGAAACACCGCTACACCAATCAAAACCCCGATAGAGTAACCTTCTTCAAAAAATTTGTTTATATCAAATCCTTCTGTATAAGTAACCTGCGATACAGTTGCACTCATAGCATTTAATATATCTAACTTCGGGAACCATACAGGATTTATGACAGAGGGGATTTTTTCTCCTCCCCAAAATTCCTCTTTTTCGTGTTCTATATCATATACTACCGCCTTCTGGTCGGTTAACCCTTTCTCACATGAAATATAGGATATATATTTACTGTCCGCAGACCACGATGGAGTATCATTCCATGAATACTGATGTTTCAAAACCTTATATTTATCAGTAACACTATCCCAAATTACAATATACAATCCCCCTTCCATCTTCGAAGAAAAGGCTATTTTCTTTCCATCGGGGGACCATACAGGAGCTCCGTGGTGGGTTCCTATGGTTAACTCTTTCTCTACATTTGTTTCCAACTCAATAGTATGCACACGATATGTATCTATATCCAGGCCACAAAGATAAGCAATATGTCCTTCCGGATTCTCATCCGAAAAAACCCTGTACGAATTTATAATATAGAAAGAAAATAAAAAAAGGACAGGAAATACTTTTTTCAAGAAATTAACCTACAGTTAATCTATCTTTATTTTTATAAAAACTACTAAACCAAATATTTTATTAGTCCTCTATAAAACAAGCCCACTATAAGAAGAGACAGGAATAAAATATCACCTATTAGATTTCCTCTATCATGAGAAACATATCCACAGGAAATAATAAAACACCTTTTTGGGGGTTCTTCAGGCTCAGAGGGTATTTCTTCATAAAATTCGAATGCTTGAGATAATTGCGATGAACCACCCGCTGTTTGTATAGACACATCTACCTTACCCGGCAAACTCTGCGGTGTGGTAACTTCAATTTCTGTTTCACTAATAAGCCTAAAAGAAGGAACCGGAATCCCCCCAAATTTTATACTGATAAGTCCAACAAAGTTATTTCCTCTAATTCGGATAGGATCACCCCCGGTGGTTTTCCCACGAACTGGATATATACTTGCAATCTGAGGTTGCCCTACTACATAAATTATAGGTGAAACTGCTTCTTCTCCTACGATACCACTTATTGATATAGGAATTACACGGAAATACCAGATATCTCCTCCTTTTATTACATTCGGAGGAACGGTCCGATAATTAGTTAGCGAAGGAATCGTTTGATGATTACGGAACCAATACAGAATACTGAGCCCTTCAGCATATTGTGTGGGATTCTGCACCATTAATGGATGCACATAATCATAACTCGCCACCAATGGCCGACCCGCAGAAACCACACGAGATGCAGTAGTATCTTCCGCAGGAGATTGTGATGATATACGCAAGTTTAACGCCTTAGGCTGAACCGTAATTGGATTAACGATAATAGGAATATCTTGATAAGCGTATTGTTCCCCTAACCGGGCTAAAACCCTAAGATAATAGGACCCTTCATCCACTTGTTTCGGTGTCCACGAAAATTTACCCTTGCCGTTTTTAAGGTCAGCAAAAGGAGGATTATCACTTACAAGCCACTTAGCATATAACTGCGGTGCGGTCTCACCAGAAAACCAAGAGGATACCACAAAAGTAATATTCTGATTGGGTAAAACTGTATATATCGGAGATGGCTCAAAACTCAGTCGAGTTGAAGTAGAGGGCAATTGGGCAAAATTTGTATATCGTTGGAGTGAGTAAGGGATTTCCGATGGGAATAATTGTCCCGGGTCTACAGGAACACCCCTACCATCCGACAACCCTACAACGCAATAATTGGGGTCTAATTGCAGATATGTAATACGAATATGTCCACTAAAGAAAAGTTCTACTTGCACAGAAGAACCCGGATTCGCTCCAGACAAAGGATTGGGAAGCCCCCCTTCTGCATCTTTTGGAACATTTTCAAATGTGATAACAAAACGGTCCGGCAATCGCCTTGTCCATACCTCTCCCGCAGAATCCGGAGCCAGGTCACTAAACAGAAATGAGATACGCGGAATGGCAAAGTGACTGGGAAGTCCCGGGAAATTTTTCGTATCTTCCAGGGCCACCGGAACAAAAGTTATATACCCGTTCGCACCTAAATATATCGTTCCATACTTCTTGCCAAAGAATGGGAATTGGGCATCTGTTAAATTAAAACTAACAAGTCCATCTGTTGAAAGAGGAATTGTATAAGAACTTCCTGTAGAATCCTGTCTTTTCACCGGGAACGTGAATACCTCCGGAATAAAAATTGCATCATAATTATAATACCCCCCTAAATACTTATTACCATCTATTTCATTTATGGGAGCCCCTGTAGGAATAAAGTAAATTTGGCTATATATAATCTCGGATGCAATAGGTTCTCTTGGGAGAGAAGAACGAAACTCCTGTGTTAATACCTGTGGAGCATATCCTCCTGCTACAGCACTATCATACATTTCTACAGGGGGAAGTTCAACCATATCTACAAATAATGAATAATAATATTCAATACCTGCAAGAACATTTACATCAAGGTAATAGGAATCTTTACCCTCAAATATTTTGTCGCCATCAACCGTACTCGTCGGATAACTCCCTGCTTTCTTAACCAAAGTAACCTGACTGTATGCATCCGCGGGAGGAGACGTCCATGATAACAGAATAGCAGGGGAATCGTCTTCCAGAAGAATTGATGTAGCCCGAAAATCACGAGCACTCACTTCTGCTAAGTCTTTCGGTAAAATTTCTACCGCTTTTAAAGCACGGCTGATATTAAACCTATCTTCAATAGACAATCCTTGCGAAAGGGCAGAGGCATTTAAGGCTAAAGCCAGCATTGTATAATCCGCTACAGGAGGAAGAAGTTCCAGAGCACCATAAAACAATTTTGCCGTGCGAACAATGCCAAATCCTCGGACTTGTTCCCCATTAAAAGTATCCCCATCCGTCAGCAAGTATACCAATTTATTTCCCACTCCACTATTTGTATGAACACCCCCATTATCTTCGATAGATGAAAGAGAAACCTTCACAAAAAGCGGGCTCATATAGCGGTCGGGCTGATTATAAGCAGTTGGGTCCTTCATACTCCTTATTGCAGTTGTCCTCTGCGTACTTTCCCATGTAACGCCTGACGGGAGTTCTTCTCCAATGAGCCAGCGAACAGCATCCGTATCTAAGCCTTTTTCATTTGTCAAATCTACAAATTCTCCCCACATATCACATAAACTTTCTGTAATGGCTCCTGGCTCCCCAAAGTAAATCAAGTTTGCAACACTACTCACCACAGGGTGTGTATATTCATGGGCTACAACATCATCTACTGTAAACCCCGTACCGAACCAGAACAATTTCCGTGTTGGGTCCCAATATGCATTCTGGATAGGGATTCGCACAACGGCTCGTAAAGTGGCTCCTTTATCATCATAACTATCCCTGTCATGATTCACAGAAAAAAAGTTATACACATCGCCCAGATAAATAAACGCATTGTCTACATCTAAAATCCCCGTTTCTTTGTCTCCCTCTTTCCGGGCTATTGTTGTAGGGATATTGTATGAACCATTAGCGTCATAAATCTCTCGGTCAATAACCGCAGAGTAAAGCGGATGATTCAACCGAATCTCTCCCGTCATCGCATCAACCAGTACACGATAAACCTTTTTTGCTTCGCCATTTGTTGCCAGTGTAACCACATACACCACACAAGGGGCTCCAGATAGTTTCAACATAACGGGGTCATACACAGCCAGGAAACTTTCTTCTATTTCCTTTACATCCTGCCTTTGCAGTTCCTTATTATTACCCAGAATAAATTGAACTGCTTTCTCTATTGCTTTCTCTTCATCGACAGGAAAAGGTTGGGAAAGATTAACAGGTCTTAAACCTGTATCATCCCTTAATATATCGCAAGAAATGGCAAGGATTTTCCCTTCTTTTGTCATTTTTACAGCAATACCTGAACCAAAAACAGGGAGGGACATATAATTTTGTTTAAGCCGAATAATTGTATAATCTCCCTTTTCCTGCAACGACTCAATTTCCAGAGTCGTTTTATCGGCTACTACACTAAAAGCACCCATATTTTGTTCTATATATTCCTTTACCGCACCACTTACATCAAAGGATTTCTGTCCTATAACAGAGGTAGCAAAGTATCCACCTTCAGGTGCCGACAGAAAACGGATAAAACCCCTTGTATTCTTATGAATGATCGGCATCTCTGTCGCCGTATCACTCTGATATGTGCTTAATATTTGGGCTACCGACTGAGGGTCTGCCTCTTTCAATGTTTGAGAAAAAGTAGAGCAACAAAAACATAACGCAAGAAAGAGTAAAAACAACTTGGAATATCGATACATAATACTAATTCTCCAGAAAAGTTTTATCTTTTATTATATCCTAATATCTACCTTTTTTGTAAATTCCTTCTATTAAAACTCTCATTTAAATTAAATATCCTACTCATATTTTTACAAAAGAATAGGTAAGAATGTCAAGAAAAATATTGACAAACTTTCAAAGTTTTATTATATCAAAACAGTATTTAAACTTTTATCCTTTCCGTTAATATTTTTTCTATATTAACTCTAAATGATAAATACAGTTTATTATTAAATATGTTATCATGAAAGAGACACAAGAAAAAATCGGGTTAAAAGTATTTGTACTCCTAAAAGAGTAAAAACACGGGAAGGTAAAAAGTTATGAAACCTTCATTACTGATTGTAGATGATGAACCCTCCATTTTACTTATGATGGAACGAGTTCTCACCAACCGAGAATATAATGTTCAATGTTGTAAATCTGCTGAAAACGCAATCTCAATATTAACTCAACAAGATTTTGACCTTGTGCTCATCGACCTCTATTTAGAAGGCTCAATGGATGGTTTCGGATTGATGTCCTGGTTAAATGATAATAAACCTTATCTGACAAAAATAGTTCTATCAGGTACAACCAAAATACAAGATGTAGTTAATGCTGTTCACCAGGGAGCTTACGATTTTATATTAAAACCTATTGACTCATGGGATATGTTTACCCATCAAATAAATCGTGCTATCGAGCATAAAAAAGTAAAAGAACATAACGAACAGTTACTTGCAGAAATACAGAAAAAGAATATTGAATTGGAAAACCGTCTTGCAGAACTGGAATTAGCATATCAATTGGTCCAGGCTCAGACCGAGGTGTTTCACCAGGACCTACGAAGAGCCGAACGAATTCAAAGGGCACTCCTTCCGAAAACGGTCCCTCAACATCAGCGAATTTCTTCCGCAGTATATTTTAATCCTTTGAATCGAATTGGTGGAGATTTAATCGATATTCTGTCTTTAGATGAAGAACATATCGGAATTTATATCGCAGATACATCGGGACATGGGATAGGTTCGGCTCTGGTAACTACTTTCTTAAAATATGCTTTTCAACCCAAATGTTTTGATACATGCGAAGAACGTAAAATTATATCCCCAAAAGACCTCTTGCTGGATTTAAACGAAAAATTAGTACAGGGACCCTTTGGATATGAAATGTTTATGTCGCTTTGTTATGCAGTTATCGATTTACCTAATAAGACAATCGAAATCTGTAATGCAGGACATCCTTCTATTTTATGGAGGCATCAACAAGATAATCGCGTCGAGGTTATCCGTGTTCCTGCACCTGCGTTAGGAATTGTATCCCGTGCCAAATTTACATCCATGACTTTTTCGTGGGAGTGGGGCGATACCTTCCTCTTCTATACAGATGGAATGGTAAATCTCCAGGATAATCAAGGCAAAAAATTTACACAACAAAACCTTATTCAAATATTAGAACAGGACACAGAGAATCCACAAGAAATGCTTATAAAATTAGATGGCGAGTTACAATATTGGACAAAACAGAAATCACAAAAAGATGATATGACCCTTATCTGGCTCACACTAAAGGGACAAAATAGCCCCAAACTTGTTTATTTCCCGAGAGAAGAGACCCCTTCGTTTAATGTTAATATATCCACACGAGGTGTTCTCTATGCTATTCAAACAGATACCTGTTACATAAAAATCATCGGGACAGGGACCTGGCGAGAAGCCTATGGATTGCATGACTTTCTCCAAAAACTCAAAGAAGAACAGAATAACATAACCCGCTGGGTCTTTGATTTCTCAGAATGCGCTCAGTTAGAAAGTACTTTCTTCGGCGTCCTTCATCAATTATGCTACCTCTCCGAAAAAGAAACCTATCCTCAAATTGCATTACAAAATATTGGTCGACCGTTACTCAAAGAATTTAGTGAACTGGGGCTGGCCGATATCCTCGTCCATTTCTTGTTTGAGCCCGAACCACTCCCATCCGAATTAAAACCCATTGCGATTCCTACGACACAAAAACGAATGGTTGATTTTATATTGAATGCTCACGAACTACTAATCTCCGCTGACCCCCACAATGCCCCAAGATTTGAACAACTTATCAATTTGCTCAAAGAAGAAAAACAAAAATAGATTTTTCCCTTATTCCCCATCATTCTCCTAATTCTCCCATTTTTCTATAGACAACTTCTGTTATAGAATATAGAAAAAAACCATACCTAAAGAAAAAATAACCATTGATTGTTACAAAACTTCTTTTATAGAATACAAAAAGAAAAACATACCTTAAATATATATTTTGTCGACAAAAGTAGGAGCGAATATGCATGACACCGATTCTCACTTATTTCATCTATGCGTCCATAATCTTTCTTCCGATAACCCTGATAATGATTCTCTATATAATATTTCTTCTTACAAAACTTAACAACACTTACCAAACTCAAATTACGGAATTCGTGCAGAATTTACAAAAGGTATATGTATATCAAGAATCGTTACATAAAATTTTCCTTGAAGAAATGGGTAGAAATCGGACCGAACTCTCTGCAAGCATTAACACAACCTTAAATACTCTTTCTCAAAATCAGTTAGACCAACTAAAAATATTTTCTGAAAACTTAAACCAACTAACCCAACTCAATTCCAAACACCTTACGGAAATAAATGAGACCCTCAAAAATGAAATTCGACATCTCCAAGAGAAAAACGAGATTAAATTAGAAGAGATGCGAAAGACTGTTGATGAAAAATTGCAAACAACTCTTGAAAACCGTTTGTCTCAATCTTTCAAAACGGTTAGTGAACAACTGGAAAGTGTTTATAAAGGCCTAGGAGAAATGAAAACTCTCGCCTCAGATGTAGGCGACTTAAAACGAGTGCTAACTAATGTGAAACAACGGGGCGTTTTTGGTGAACTACAACTAGAAAATATCCTTGAAGACATACTCACACCCCAGCAATATGAAAAGAATGCCCGAATCAAAAAAGATGCGATTGTTGAGTTTGCCATTAAAATTCCTGCCAAGGACGAAAGCGGGAAACATGTTTTATTACCTATCGACTCCAAATTTCCCCGGGAAGACTACGAAAGGATTTTATCCGCTCAGGAAAATGCAGACCCAAACACATTAAACGAAGCGGTAAAATCTTTGTCCACTCGTATTACAAACGAAGCAAAAGACATCAGCAATAAGTATATCTACCCCCCGAATACGACAGACTTTGCAATTATGTTTCTACCTGTAGAAGGTTTATTTGCAGAGGTGTTACGGATACCTGGCTTATTTGAAAATATACGAAAAGAATTAAATGTGGTTATCACAGGACCTACAACAATTACGGCCATACTCAACAGCCTTCAGATGGGTTTCCGAACCCTTGCCATTGAAAAGAAATCCCAGGAAGTCTGGAAAGTATTGGGAGCGGTAAAAACAGAGTTTATAAAGTTCAACGATTTATTGACTAAAACAAGAGAAAAGTTGGAATCTGCTGCAAATGAAATCGAGCGGGCACAAAAAAGAACTCAAATGATAGACCGGAAACTAAAAGGGGTTGAACAATTAGATACAGAAGAATCTAAACAACTTCTCGGATTAGATGACCTCGAACTATAGAATATTGACGATAACAATTAAATAATCTCTACACACATATATATATAACCTTATAGATATAATCTTAACAAATAACCCTATCTTAATAACCCCAAAAAAACAGCTAACGATAGTATATTATCCATTTCCCTAAAATCCTAAAAAATCTAAATCGGTCTACTGACAAAAAATATTATCGATGTAATCATTCAGGTTGTTTTGGGTAATATATTGCAAATATGTCCTCCACAAATCGGATCTTTTTATTAAGGAACAAGCAATGAAAAAAATTTTTTCCCTTGTATTAACAGGCTCCATCATTCTTTATCTGGGATGTAAAGGTAAAATAGAACCTCATTACAAATATCCTGAAGAGATCCCTTCGCCCATTTTGATAACAGTGAACAATGCTATAAAACCATTATTTACCCGGGCTCAAAGTGTTGGATGTATCGTAGGAGTAATCAAAGATGACTCAAGTTACATACTCGGCTACGGGAAAACACATAAGATATTTGGTTCATGCCCCAACAATCGCACCCTATTTGAGATGGGCTCTATTACTAAGACTTTTACATGCATGTTACTTGCACGCATGGTAAATAATGGAATCGTAAATCTTAACGATCCCTTACAACTATTTGTCCCCCCACAGATCTCTGTCCCTTCACTCAATGGACAAGAAATAACCCTTGCTCATCTTGCTACACATACATCGGGATTACCAGAATTACCTGATGAAATAAAGACATTCCCTTCATACTGTCCATTAAATCCCTGGCGCAACTATCAATCTACTCACCTATATTCTTTTCTTTCGTCATACAACTTATGTAGCGTTCCAGGGGAAACATATAATTACTCTACCTTCGGGATAGCACTACTCGCACATGCATTAGTTAATAAGGCGGGATTAGACCTTGAAACGCTCTTAAAAGCAGAAATCACAGGACCCCTTAATATGGAAGACACCTGTATCACAATACCTACCTCCCAAAAACAAAGAATGGCTCAAGGGTATTGTTCTTTAATAGACATCGGTAATATTCCTATTTTTAGCTTACCAGCACCCCCTATTGAGTTTGGTGCTCTCGCTGGAAGTGGTGATTTAAAAACCACCATTGAAGATATGCTCCGCTATATGAATGCCGTTATGTCAGATAAAGACACACAAATTCAGAGAGATATGAAACTCTGTACAAGGAATCTCTTTAAAATATCAGAAAACGATTATGTTGGATTGGGATGGCATGTTCATATAACTCCAGATAATCAAGACCAAATGATATGGCATAATGGACAGACTTTTGGATTTAGTTCCTTTGCTGGATTTCTACCGGAAGACCAAATCGCTGTGGTTATTCTCAACAATACAGACATTCCTGTGGATTTAGAAGGGATACAAATATTAGAGCAACTGAGTGGAAAGCAAATTTTATAATATAAAAAAATCATAATCTACATAAGGGATAGGTGACAAAAACGACTCCATCATATCTCTACTTTAAG
>CAKZKR010000062.1 GCA_937124615.1 uncultured bacterium | reverse complement strand
GAGGCAGAGCAAGAATTAAGAATAGGTTTAATAGGACTGGATACATCGCATGTGATTGCCTTTACTCAATTGTTTAATGATCCCAATAACCCAAATCATATCAAAGGGGCACGCGTTACATTAGGTTATCGAGGAGGTAGCCAGGATTTAGAAGCCAGTTATTCTCGTATTGACGGTTATACGGAACGACTTAAAAACGAATATGGGGTAGAAATTGTAAATTCCATAGAGGAACTCTGTTCTCGTGTAGATGCGGTGATGTTGACAAGTGTCGATGGAAGAGTACATCTGGAACAGGTAAAACCTGTGTTTCAGGCCAAGAAACGTGTATTTATTGATAAACCATTAGCAGGTTCGCTGGTTGACGCAATAAAAATTGCACGATTGGCGAAAGAACATGGTGTTGCATGGTTTTCAAGTTCGTCCTATCGTTTTTATACCAGCCTTGCAAAATTGTGTAAGCAAGATATAGGTCCGATCCATACAGTTATTTCGTATGGTCCATGTCATTTAGAACCTCATCATCCGGACCTGTTCTGGTATGGTATTCATCCCACTGAGGCCCTATATACCGTGATGGGAAAAGGCTGTGAGACTGTAACTCGGGTAAGTACTCCGGATACAGATGTGGTAACGGGAGTCTGGAAGGATGGAAGAGTGGGCATTTTAGTTGGGCTGAGGAAAGGGCCTTTACCTCATCAAGTTATTGCATTTGGTGAGCAAGGGACGGCCTATCAGGAGGATGAAAGCGACTATGCACCGTTAGCACACGAAGTATTTAAATTCTTTAAAACGGGAGTTCCTCCTATTACACCGGAAGAAACTATCGAAATCTTTACTTTTTTAGAGTCTGCGGATGAGAGTAAAAGGCAGGGAGGTAAACCCGTCCGATTGGAAGAGGTTTTCGCAAATGCAGAAAAACAAATTGCAGAGGACAAAGAATCCATAGCAAATTTCTAATTTTCATTTTATTATTAAATGCTTCTAAATCGATTCTGGGTAATCATTAGTGTAGGGTTTGTAAGTGGAGCCGTTCTTGCAAAAGCACAATGGATAACAGGATTAACTCTCCCAGTTCTATTTACCTTTGCCCTTCTTATTTTCTTTATCGGGAAAAGAAAGAGGATTAAGTACCTTGACAATGTCTGGATTGTCTTGCTCTTCCTCAGTATCGGTTCACTATCGTATCTTTTACACCCTTATCCAGAAGAAGGGGATGATTTTTTCCTCTACCTTCAACAGCAATGCCCCAATGTTTATGTAGAAGTTGAAGGATATGTTTCTAAAAATACACTCCTCGACCCTTCTGATAGGCAAATTCGTTTTGCGATTCATATCACAAAAATAAGAGAAGGGAATACATGGAAACCGATTGAAGGTAAAGCCCTTGTTTTATGCAGAGATGCACAATTTCCCCTCTTTACAAGTATACAGGTCCATTTAACAGGAAAAACCTCTCTTTACTTGAGTCCTGTAAATGAGTCATTAAATAGTTATGAAAATTACCTTCGCTCGCAACGGATTTATTCAAAAATTTTTACTTCTGGACCACAAATAAAAATTATCCATACGCCTACCTTTTCACCCCTTTTTCAAATATCCCGAATCCAACAGTATTTCTACAATAAATTTATTAAATATATGCCTCGTTCTATCCGGGATACTGCAAGGGCTATCTGGCTGGGAGACCGAAGCGGATTGGATTATGACGAGAAAAGGAATTTTATACTCACAGGAACGGTTCATGTTCTTGCTATTTCAGGATTACATATAGGTTTAGTGTTCTGGTTTATCCGGGTTATAGCACGGGCATTGCTCAAATCAAGGGGAGGATTACCGGAAATGCTTGCGCTTCTGATTTGTGTTTTTTACACACTTGTTAGTGGAGCCCATGGCTCCTCTTTAAGGGCTGTTTTAATGCTTCTTATTTATCAACTCTATTTGTTCAGCAGAAGGAATGAAGACCTTCTGTCTGCTTTGTCTATAACCGCTACCCTTTTGTTTGTTTTCAATACAGACCTTATCTGGGACCCTGGTACACAAATGTCTATATTAGTAGTGGCTTCAATTCTTATATTTCACAAACCCATTACAGAATTTTTCCATCTTCTACAGTTTTTACCATGGACGGTATGCTATTATTTATCCTTATTCATTTCATCACAAATACTTTTACTGCCTCTGCTCATCATATCAAATCAATATATAAATCTATTAAGCCCTATATACAATTTGTTTGTCGTTCCATTGATAGCACTTTACCTGATGGCCAGTATTTGTGGATTCGTCTTTATTTTTATTCCAGGGCTCCCTTCTTTATTTTTCTACTCGAGTGGTTTGTTTCTCATCCTTATTCGTTGGTTGTGTGATTTGGGAAGTTCCTTTTCTTACACAATATTCCCGGTCTCCCGTCCTTCCTCTTTTGCCCTTGTGTTGTACTTATTCGTATGTATATTTTTATATCGTTGGCTACGCATAAGAACGCGGGAAACATTATTTGTTTTTGTTGTAGGCTGTATTTTCCTGTTTTTCTTTTGGACGGGAATCCCTTTTGATAAAAAGACTACAGTTCATATTCTTGATGTAGGGCATGGAGATGCCATCGTTATTACTACTGCAGAAAACGAGAATATCCTTATTGATGCAGGAACAAATAGCATGGGTAAGTGGGTCGTTCTTCCATTCCTTCATGCAAAAGGAATTCGGAAATTGGATTATGTGATTGCTACACATGCGGATGAAGATCATATAGGGGGCATTTCTTCTGTAATAGATAAATTGAAAGTACATTGTTTTATTCATGGAGAGGGGTTTTTAAGTGAGAAATTAGGTAGTGAAATTATCAACAAAGCAATAGCGAAAGGAATACCTATTATGAAGGTTGAAGAGGGACAGCAAATAAAACTGACAAAAGGTTTTCTGGATATTATTTATGCAGGAAGGACCTGTTACGAAGAAACAAATGCTAATTCAATTGTTATGAGATTTATTCATAACCATTTTTCAATTTTACTCACCGGAGATTTTCCCTCAGAATTGACCAATAAAGAATTAATATTTAAGGACTGTTTTGCAAAGATAATAAAAATACCTCATCATGGTTTAAAAAATTCATTAAACCAGGACCTATTAGAAAAAACCCGACCCCAGGTGGCCGTTGTTTCTGTTAACGAATTTCGACAAAATAGAGGAGTGAGAAGGGAGATAAAAGAACTATTACAAAAACGGGGGATTCCCGTATGGCGGACCGATTACTACGGTGGTATTACTATCCGAGATAATGGGGAGATAATAGAAATCTATGGAGCCCGACAAAAAAACGGTTACCTTCTTCGAGCAAACTAAAAGAAGAGGTGTAAAATTAGAACAATACTGATAAATGTATGTCTGAAATAGGAGTATGCGTGATTCCTTCTTATAAATGTTTTGTTCGGGTATGTATGTTCTGTATTTCCTGTCGCAACAGATTTTATGGGGGCAAAAGTTGAGTATTATGTAGTTAAAACGGGGAGATAGAATTTTTGGGATGTATGTTGATATTATGTTGATATTTAGTGTCTATATAAAAGGCTAATAGTTATGAAACATTTATTATTTATTTTTTGTTAAAATTTTAAATAATATTTTTTTTGGAGTTTATACATCCATTATGGAAAATGTAGCCAAGTATCAGCAGTATGCGGAAAAAATAGGTATTTTCAAAAATTTTTCTCCGGAGGATGTTGCTTATATATTGAAACAGGGGAAGGTTTTTGATTATCCACAAGGTAAAACTATCTTTTACGAGGGGCAATTAGGTTCAGCGTTGTTTGTAGTGTTGTCCGGAAAGGTTGGATTGTATAAAAAGACGAAGGAGATAGCCGTAGTGGGAGTAGGGGATGTTTTTGGAGAGATGTCCGTACTAAACAAAGAGCCGCGAACTGCGTCAGCAGTGGCACTGACGCCGGTGCGGGTATTTACGCTGGACGAACATCAATTATCGGGGATGTTAGATACGAAAATAGCGGTTCGCTTTCTGATGAATATTATCCATATTCTCTCTGAACGATTAGAAAGAATGAATAAAACTTCCTAAAAACTCTATTCGGAGATAATTCTTTTCTGTATATGGAATATTCTATTGAGGAGGGGAAAGGATACAAAAATAGGTGGTTCGGGACATAAGAAATAAAAATTTCTTTAAAACCTTTAAATAAGAATTTTAAATGAGAATTTATAAAAGATTAAAAGACGGAGGGATATTAGGGAGAAAGTATTTATTTTTATTTACCTATATTGAGTTACATAGAAGAAATTTTCTATTTTGTGTTGTGG
>CAKZKR010000061.1:0-15000 GCA_937124615.1 uncultured bacterium | reverse complement strand
AAAAAAGTATTTAAGAAAAATAAAAGGAGAACTAGGAGAAATATTTCTTTGTGAACCTTTATTGTGTGCTCATGTTTGTTAGGAAAGAACAAATTTAGTATTCGGATTAGATAATATTAGATACAAAATAAAGAAGTATCAAAAAACCATTTGTTCAGAAGTTTCTAATCATATTAAAAAGAAATTTTTATTTATCAGGAGTTTTAATTCTTTGTTTAGTCAAAAGTAATATCTCTCATCACAGAATCTGCATCACCGGGATAAGTGAATACTCGAATTGAAGTATATCCTTTCCACCGAGCGTAAAAAGGCACCTGAATTTTATATTTAGTAAAGGGTTCCATTGTTTCTTTTTCAGGTTCGATCCATTTTCTTGCAATCCAATTTGTTTTATTAAAGAAGAGGATAATAAAGGTATCAAATGTGTCTAATTCCATCGTGATTGTAGAATCTGTTCTTCTCTCATTAAATTGAAATTCGATTCCATGTTTTGGAACAACAATCTTTTCTTTTTCATTTGTTGAAATTCTATCCTTTAGATTTTGATAGGGCATTATTTTTAGGTTCGGGAATTGATAGCGGTCATAGTCAATAAGGTAGTCATACATTCCTAAATTCATTTTGATTATATTTATCCAGCGTTCTTTGCTGAATAAGGGACCTCGCGTGATTATTTTCAGATGGTCAAAGAATTCAGCCAATTGCTTGTCTCTGATTTTGTTCTCGTCACCTCCTGCGGAATCTACATATCCTTCTGGGATATATCTTGCAAAATGTCCTATCCTCCAACTCGGACGCCAGATAGCAGGCAAACGAGCCAATAACGGGTCAGACAGAGCGTAATAATCGATAATATGGGCTACAGGACCTGAGAAGAATCCTCTGTAGCCTACACTCCCATGTATTTTGGTAATTTTCTTGTCGGCCTGTTTGTATTGCCTCCCCTGTTCAGCAAATGCATTGGAAGGCATAGGTTTGCCTGATGTCCAATGGGCCAGACTGGCTACCTGAAAATAGAACATTCGTTCATCGCCGATACCTGATTTCTCTTTGAAGTTAGAGATGTCTTTACCGAACGACGCATTCGTTAGGATGGGGGCATTTGGTTGTATCAGGCTTGTGGTAAGAAATATAAGCACCACAAGTATATATTTTTTTGCTCCGTCTAATTTCGAATATCGGATCACAAGAATAGTTGCAGAAACTAATGGCACGCTGAAAAACCTTCCTCCCATAAAATCTCCACCAATCCACAGAATATAGATGCAGTATAGGAAAATTCCTATGGTGCATACCCAAATCTCCTTTTGCTTATGATAAAAAGGAATTATGAAACTCAGACACAGAACCAGTAGAGTAATAAAGTCTCTTTTCCACGAAAAGGCGTAATACCATAAGCCTTGCTTTATTAAATCACTTTTCCATAACCCGGTACCCAATTTTGCATACGCTGTGTTCGGGAATGGAAAACCGTAATAAATAACTGAGAAGAGTTCCCATAAAAGCAAAGGGAAAAATCCTAAACAAAGCACAACAAACCCATATTTTTTGTTTTCCATTTGCCACCATGCATAGGCTAAAGGTGGCAAGTAAAGTAATATACAGTCCTGACGATTCAATGTTGCCAATGAAGCAACAAAAGAAAGTAAGAACAGATTTTTTATGTTAAATTTTTTTATTAAAAATAGCATCATAAAAATTACTAATAACAAATGACTCATAGGGTTCTCTAAGCCAGAGGAAGAATAGTCAATAAACGCCCGGGAAAAGCCTAATATGCTCGTGGCGAGTAATGCTTGTCGCAAGTTTTGTGATACACCAATGGTAAGAAGAAGAATTGTTAGCATAGATACACCAAAGGAAATAAATATTGCGGTCAAGAACATTTCGTGGGTCATAGCGTAAAACGGAATGTGTAAGAATAGCCACAATGGATGTGTATAAGCCTGAACGCGTTCGTTAATATTCCACCGCAATCCATAACCGTTTACAGCATTATCCACTGTCCGAAAGGATATATACGCATCATCACACAACCACGCCGTCCTCAAAAAAAGAATTGCAAAAAAGAGCCAGATGCTTAAATAAAAAATGTAAATCCAAAATTTTGATTGTTTCTTTTTATTTTCCATAGATTTTTATAAATACCTTTATGGGTCATTCGGTTTTATGTAAAATAATCTTACGGAATTATACAAAATACAGGTTTACAAATTATTCTGACAGCAAACGAATATTTTTTATTTCTGAGTTTATATTTCTCTGATTAAGGTTTTGTGGACAAACAAAGACACGGATTTTATCATACCCTTTACGGACAGAATGATTTGGTATTTTTATTAAATAGGGGACGAATAATAAATTATTATTGGGGTCTGGACCTAACTTTAATCTTGCAAGACATTCTTTATTATTGAAAAATAAGATATGAAATTGGTTCCACTTCATCAATTCCAATTCTATTTTTTGATTATGTTTAACCTCACGAAATCGAATTTCCAACCCCCTTTCCGTCACTTTAATGCCTCTTTCATCTTTTATATTCTGTAATTCTTCTTCCCATTCATCATAATATTTAATTTTTGTATCTGCAAATCGATATTTATCGGTATCTATTAAATAGTTGTAATACCCAAAATTCATTTTTAGGATTAGTTCAAACCGTTTCCATGACCATACAGTCCCGCGAGTAATGATACGGATATAGTCATAATATTGAGCAAGGCTGGGGTCTTCTATTTTATTTTCATTACCACTCACAGATTCCATATATCCTTCGGGAACATAGCGGAGAAAGTGGCCTATGGCAATTTTAGGGTGGTAAAGGGAGGGCAGTCGAGCAAGTAAGGGGTCTGCCAGTCCGTGGAAATCTACTACATGTACGAGGGGACCGGAAAAGAAGCCATAGAACCCGATACAGCCACGAAGTTTGGTCATTTTTACATTTTTTTTCCTGTTCTCTCTTCCATGGTTGGCCCAACTAAATGAGGGCATCGGCTTACCTCTTTCCCAATTTAATAAACTTGACCAATTATAATAATATTTGCGTTCCGTCGTAATTCCATCCTTTGTATAAAAACCTCCCTGACTGTAATTGGCACCTGTAAATATAGGAGCATGAGGTTGTGTGATGCTGAGAAAAACAAAAATTGCCGATACAGGAATTCCTAGTTTAAGCTTGTCCAATCGTAAATATTGAATTATTATGATTGTGGACAACAGAAGAGGAAGTGTGAAAAAACGACCTCCCATAAAATCTCCACCTATCCATAAAATATATGTATAATAAAGACATAACCCGAGTATTAGTACATCTATTTTCTTTTCTCTACGGAATACGGGTATTAAAACGCCGACAATAAGAACGATCAAAGTAATACGGTCTTGATAGTATGTCCATGTATAATAGCGTAATCCTTGAAAAATCAAATCAATTCTTGATATACCCGCTCCTAATTTGGCATAGGCCGTATTTGGAAAAGGAAAACCGTAATAAATTATGGAGAATATCTCCCAGAAAAGCAAGGGGATAAACCCTCCGCAGATAACAAAAATACCTTGTTTTTTATTTTCTGTTTTCCACCAGGTATAAATTAAAGCAGGTAGGTATATTAAAAGACAGTCCTGTCTGTTTAATGTAGCAAAACAAGACAGAAGAGACAAGAGAAAAAGATTTCGCAAAGTAAATTTTTGGTAAAAGAATAAAATAAGAAACAATACCAATAAGAGATGGCTCATCGGGTTTTCCAGTCCAGACGATGAGAAATCTATAAATGCTCGTGAAAATCCTAATATACTCGCAATAATTAAAACTTGTGCCGTGTTCTGTGCAATGAAAAGTGTAAGGAAAATGATAGTCAGCATTGATATGGTAAAAGAAATAAGTATTGCGGTTAGAAACATTTCTCGAGTAAGAAAATAAAAGGGTATATGTAGTAACAACCATAATGGATGTGTGTATGCTTGAACGCGCTCGTTCACATTCCAGCGGAGTCCATAGCCATTTACTGCGTTGTCAATCGTTCGAAAACTAATATATGCATCATCACAAAGCCATGCTGTTCGTAGGAACAGAATTGCGAAAAAGGTCCATACCCCAATTGAAACTATAATTTGATTCTTTTTTTTATTTAACATATATACCGTTGAGTATTGAGTACTCATACAAATTATTTATTTGATACCAATAAGATAAGAAAATGAATCCATCTCTTTCAATCTTTTTCTGAGGAATAGCAAAAGCAGAGAGCAAAATTGTTTTTATAAAGGGTTTCAAGTTAGAATTATCATTTAACCAAGCGAGATTTAATCCTGTGAATGAAAGGAATGACGAAAATGGCTTTTTGTGAAGAACCCGGAATTTGTGAAGAAGAAAAACCCGTTCAGCATGAAGGTTTATCTCTCCGTTTACTAAAAAATCGTGCTGTTATTGTATCGGGTGAGGTAACTCAAGAATTAGCGGAAAAGACTATTACTCAATTGTTATTGTTAGATTATGAGTCTCAAGAGCCTATAACTGTCTATGTGTGTTCACCAGGTGGACATGTAGATTCGGGTTTCGCTATTTATGACATTATGAAATTTATTCAATCACCTGTTACTACGATTGGTGTAGGATGGGTTGCGAGTATTGCGGTGCCTATTATGATGGGAGCCCCAAAAGAACGGAGACTTGCTTTACCCAATACGAGATTTTTAATTCATCAACCGTCGGGGGGAGCCGGGGGACAGGCAGCAGATATCCGAATAGAGGCCCAGGAAATATTAAAAATTCGTGAAAGAATTAACCGTTTGTTATCAGAAGAGACAGGACATTCGGTAGAAAAAATAGCTAAAGACAGTGACCGTAATTTCTGGATGTCGGCGGAAGAAGCATTGGAATATGGCTTGATTGGAGAAATCATTTCAAAAAGAAAATCTTAATCTGTGATTTCTTTACATGGCTGAAACTCTTCCCGAAAAGATAAATCCAGAAAGAACATCCTCAAAAATTAAAAAGTTTTTTTGTAAATTATTTTTACTTTTTTTATTTGCCACTTTTGTTTTAATATTCCTCGTAACGGGACTAATAATTTTCTCTTCTTTATATAATGAACCGATGCAAATGTATCCGGAGCGTGTGAGAGGGATAAAAATTTCTCCACCCATACCTGTAGTTCCCGGAGAAGGTATGCCCAAAGATTTTTCTCCTATGCGTTCAACTAATAATGTTGACCTTGTTCGAATAGGGACAAGTATCTTCATGAGTTTTAGAACGGCTCCAAGTCATTTTGCATCGCCCAAAACACGGTTGTATGTGATGCGTTCTGAGGATGAAGGGAAAACATGGCAAAATGAATTATGTATATACATAGGTCGAGACCTTCGGGAGCCACGATTTTTATATTTTAAGAATCGGTTGTTTCTTTATTTTTATACAGGGGGCAGTGACCCGTTAAAATTCGAGCCGGGGGAAATTCATTTCTGCGAAAGGAATGATAATGGGGAGTGGACACAACCTCAACCCATGTATAAACCGGGATATGTTGTCTGGCGTGTTCGCACATGGGAGGATAAAGCGTATATGTCTATATACTATGGACTGGATATCTATGGTAAAGGAGACCGGGGAGAGGCCCGCCTATTAGTTTCTACGGATGGTATTCACTGGGAACAGATTTCAAAGAAACCTCAAATTGAGTGTGTTGGAGCAGAAGAGGCGGAATTTGTTTTTGATGAGAAAGGAGGAATTGTTGCATTAGTTCGGATGGAAGTAGGAGGAGGAGCATTAGTTTGTCGAGCCCCTGTGGAAGATATTGATTGTTGGACATGCAAATTCACGCCTTACAAAGTAGATTCTTCGTTAATGTTCGTTCATGCGGGTCGATATTATGTTATAGGAAGAAGGAATATTGCAGGTCGTTCTGCAAGAGGTTGGAAGTTCCTTCCGGAAAGTATTCGGAATGCGTGGAGTATGGTGTTTTATTCGCTTACTCGAAAACGCACCTGCCTTTATGAGATTAATCCAAACTCTCTGGAATTATATCCTTTGTTAGACTTCCCTTCAAAAGGAGACACCGCCTTTGCAGGAATTGTCCCTTTGTCTGGAAATAAATATTATCTGGTTAATTATAGTAGTCCATTAGAAGGACCGGATTTGCCATGGATAGGAGGGCAATTAATTGGTAGTCAATTGTACAGTTTCGTACTCGATTTTTCAGATGTAAACTCGATGGGAATGGAACAAAAATAACCCTTTCAAAATGATATAATTTTAATTCTTAATCCATTTGTGAACGATTTGTAATGTTTCTATATAGAATTGGTGAACTTCTTTTTTCAGGTTCTGTAAATATTCAGCTGGTGTTGGGAAGAAATTGGTTTCGGGCAGTAATTGGGGAAGGATATTTTGTATCTGTTCAGATAGCGTGGAACTACGCACCCCTGTAAAGAGGCGATAACGATTTAATATCTTCAAATAGATACCAAATGTCTCTTTTAGGAATTGCCATTGTTCGGAATATTCAGGAACAACATTTATTAGAATATTTAGGGCATCAATCACCGAGGGTGTTGCTAATTCTGAAAATTTATCTATCTTTATGCGTTGCCACCATCGAACAATATATTCCAGTTCAGCAGTTCCACCCTCTGACTTCTTTAGATTATTAGGTGAGGTTTGTTGAACCATTTTTTGACGAATATTTTCACTCTTCTGGACATCTTCTTCTGAGATAGAAAATTGAAATGCCAGTTTTTTTATTATCGGGTATATGCCTGTTGTCATCATACCTTGCTCTGCAATAACTCGACCTTTCATCAGAGCCATCTTTTCCCAGATGTCTGCCTCGTATTCGTAGTATTCTTTAAATTGCTGAAGGCTTATGGCCAATACTCCTTTGGAACCATAAGGACGCAAACGGGCATCAATGTCATATAGAATTCCGAAACGGGTTGGTTCTTTGAGTTTCTTTATAATTCGAGAAGATACATCTGCAAAGTATTCTGATAGGCTCATAGGGGTATGGTCTATACTTTCTATTTGATGATCGAAATGTTCATCATAAACAAATATCAAATCAAGGTCGCTGCCAAAGGTCATTTCGCCCCCCCCAATTTTACCCAATCCTATAACAGCAAAAGGAAATAGGCACATCCCATATTTTTGTTTTGTCTCATTTAGAGACTCAGCAGTAATATCTTGTAATATGACTTCTGCCAACAGAGTAAGTTGTTCGCATACATCTTCAATAGCAAATTTTCCTAACAAATCTCCTAAGGCAATTCGTAGCCATTCTGAGTCTTTTAATCGATAATGAGCCGACTCAGGAAAAGCCGATTTTTTTAGTTCTTGTAATGAACTATTTAAATAATCTATACTTACTTTTCTCCCTATCAATTCTTCCTGAAGAAAAACCTCGATAATCCCCGGTTCTTTTATCCATATATCGGCTAAAGCAGGGGCCCGAGTAGTCAAAGTGATAAAAAAAGAGCAGAGATTATGGTTTTCTTTAAGGAACGAATAAATAACACCGGGAAGTTTTAATCGTGATAATTGGGAATAAAACTGTTCAAGGGAGTTATCAGCGGAATTTGTTTTGCTAAATTCTTCACATAGATAGGGAATAATCTCAATAAAGTTTTCACGGACATGAAGAGAATGGGGTATATCTTCGGGACCATTCGCTAATTTACAAAAAATATCCTTTGCCTTTTTTATATCTTTGAACCCAAATTCTTTTAATTTTTCCAGCCCCTCTTTTCCATCGGATTGTAGACTGACCAAATCATAAACCCACAAATTTCCCGACGCTTTAACAGCGACAAATTGTTCCAGAATATTTCGGACTTCCTGAGTTTTATCTTTGTAAATTCGCCAGAAGGAATCGCCCGAAGTGTAACCCAATCGTTTAGCAAATTCGTCCATTTCCTCTGTGTTTTGAGGCAGGACATGTTTTTGTGTTCCATATTCGATCTGGAGTCGATGTTCCACCTCTCTTAAAAAACAATAGTTTCTTATTAGCGATTCCGCATCAAATGGTTTTAAATAGTTTTGCTCCATCAATTGGTAGATAACCTCAATTGTGTTGGTTATCCTTAATTCAGGCTTCCTCCCTCCATTTAACAATTGAAGCAACTGCACGGTGAATTCAATGTCTCGGATACCACCTCGTCCTAATTTTACCTCATAATGTGTTTTTCCCTGCTCCGCTACCTGCTTTTCTACCATAAGTTTTGTCTGATGTATATCATCTAATGTTTTATCATCAAAAAATTTTGGAAAAACGAACGGACGCATCATTTCTAAAAATTCATTCCCCAAATCTATATCCCCGGCACAAGGTCTACATTTGACCAACGCTTGTCGTTCCCATGCCCGCCCATATTGGTAATAGTATTCCACTGAATTCACCAGAGACTCCGCCAATGAACCGACCTTACCATAGGGACGGAGTCGCATATCAACTCGATAAATTTGTCCTTCTTCCGTATGTTCAGATAAGAATTTGATTATTTGTTCGCCTAATTTACAGAAAAATTCACGATTCGTAATTGTTCCTCTCGAACCACCTTTTGTTTCTCCATCTCCATCATAGACAAACAGCAAATCAATATCGGAACTAAAATTAAGTTCTCTACCCCCTAATTTCCCCAGACCTAAAATGACAAAATGTGCTGGATTATTATCATTCTCACCTTCCCTATACTTTATAGGAGTTCCATACCGTTGTTCTAAATGGGCGGAGAGAAGTTGGAGACATAATTCAAGATGAGCATCTGCAAGATTGGATAAGTCTTCTGCTATTGATTTGACTTCGTGATGCTCTACTATATCCCGGGTCGTTATTCGTAAAAGTGCTTTTTTGTGAAGTTGACGAAGGTATACCATGATTTTTTTTAAATTCCAATCATCTCCGTCTATAAATTGTTTATTTCTAAGATAATTCACAATACCCATAGAGGGCTCCCAACCTAAGTAAAGTAACCATTCGTGTTTTGTCAAAGCACGGGAAAGTGTTGAAGATAACAAAATATCATCAGCAAAATTGGGATGTTTTATGAGGGTATCGGTAAGAAAAGGACTTTGTGAAAATATTCTTTCAAAAAATCGTAGATATTTTGGTGTTTGAAGATACTTGTTTATGTGAGTTTCAATAGGTGGAGATAGATTTTTAAGGTATTGTGTAAATCCAACAATAACACGCTCGGGGTTTGAGGTTTCATTGAGAATCCATTCAAAATTTTTGTGCCATCCCTGAACCGGAATGGATATTAAATAGTCCAGGTCTTCTTTAACACTTTCTGATAATCGTTTATATATATTTTCCATGTTCTATCGGGTTATTTTTTTTAAGTTGAACTGTATTGTAATAAAAAAGCCTCGCTATTTGTTCACTTGTTCTTGCTAAATTTATCGAAGTGTTTTTGAAAAGTTCTTCTTTTGTCGTTTCGCCCGCAGAAATAGGGCAAACAACCACATTGCCCATTGAAAGACATTTTTCCCAACCTTTGCCTAATTTACCCACAAGGATAATTAGTAATTTGTTATGCATTCTGGCAAGGTTTAGTATCTCACCAACAACTTTGCCGGAAAAACTTTGATGGTCTAATTGCCCTTCGCCCGTAATAACCACATCAACGGTAGAAAGTTTCTCTGTAAGTTGGATTGTCTGTGATATCCACTGAAAACCGGATATAAACTTTCCATGGGCAAAGGCGAATAAAGCACCTCCCATCCCTCCAGCAGAACCGCTACCGGGTTGTTTCTGGATATCAATTTTTAAGTCTTTTTTTATAATTCGGGCAAAGTTTTTTAGGGATTTATCCACAACAGGAATCATCTCTTTTTTCAATCCCTTCTGGGGTCCATAAATCCATGTCGCACCATTGGGACCATAATAAGGATTTTTTACATCGCTTGCTATGACAATTTCGGTATTTTTTATCTGTTCGGAGTAAATAGAATTTTTTATAAATGAGAGGTTTTGTAGTTCTAGAGGACCCCTCCCAATAGACTCTCCATGTGAGTTAAGGAGTTGATAGCCCAATGCCTGGGCGATACCTGCTCCACCATCATTTACTCCGGAACCCCCTAAACCTAAAATAACCTTTTGGGCCCCTTTTTGAATTGCATGGAAAAGCACTTCTCCTACGCCATAACTGGTGAAGTGTTCTGGTTCTCGCTTTTCATGAGGGACAAGGTGAAGTCCAACAATTTCTGCTGTTTCTATTATTGCTGTTTTCGGGTGCGGAATCCAGCCATATCGTATTTTTCGTTTCTTTCCCATTAAATCAGTAACAGTTGTCATCCTATATTCCATTTTTATACTCACGGATACTGCATTTAGGAAACCTTCGCCTCCATCAGAAATAGGACATATAGTTAACGGACTTGTGGGAAAAATCTTTTTCCACCCTCGGGCTATAGATTCAGCTACCTGAGTGGTATCTAATGTTTCTTTGAACGAATCCGAAGCAATAAGGACTTTTATCTGTGCCATAATTTTCACCTCTTTATAAGGATTAAATATGTATATTATTACAGACTTTATCAGAACAAAAAACAATATCGTCGTCATTATCAATGTTCAAATTTCAAGAGCACAAAGAAATATGATATAATTCCTCCAATTTAAACAGAAATGAAATTTTGTTTTGGGCATAATTGTTAAAATCATACGAAATTTGACGGGATAAGTGTATGGAACCAATTTATATTACAGAAGAAGGTTTACAAAAATTAAGAGAAGAACTGGCCGAACTAAACCGGCAAAAAATAAAACTGGCTGAAGTAATTGCATACGCCCGTTCATTAGGGGATTTGAGTGAAAATGCAGAATATCACACTGCAAAACATGAACAGGGACTTTTGATGGCAAAGATTAATGATATTGAGGATAAGATAGCCCGGGCGGTAATTATAGATGCATCGCAAATGGATACTTCAGAAGTACGTTTAGGCGTCCGTGTTCGTGTGTTAAATGAGAAAATAGGTAAAGAGATTATTTATTCCATAGTAAGTCCTGTGGAAGCAGATTTGTCCTCAGGAAAATTATCAACACATTCACCTGTAGGACAGGCCTTGTTAGGTAAAAAAACTGGGGATGTTGTCGAGGTCACTGTTCCCGCAGGAGTATTGAGGCTTAAAATTCTGGAAATTTTGCCTTCACAATAAACTTAAGGAATAATCAAATGCCAAAAAGAACTGACATTAAAAAGATAATGATTATTGGGTCGGGTCCGATTATTATCGGACAGGCATGTGAGTTTGATTACTCAGGAACACAAGCATGTAAATCATTACGAGAAGAAGGTTATGAGGTGGTTCTGGTCAATAGCAATCCCGCAACGATTATGACAGACCCCGAAATAGCAGAAAAAACATATATTGAACCTTTAACAGTACCTTTTCTGGAAAAGATTATTGAACGAGAAAAACCTGATGCTTTGCTTCCAACTGTAGGAGGACAAACAGGCTTAAATTTATCTGTAGCCTTATCAGAGGCGGGGATATTGGATAAGTATCATGTTCAACTTATTGGGGCCAATGTACATACAATCAAAAAAGCTGAAGACCGGGGACTATTTAAGGAAGCGATGCTACGGTGTGGTTTGAATGTCCCCCAGAGTTTGGTTGTTCATCACCTTGAAGAAGCAATAGAGTTCGGTGCAAAGATTAATTATTCAGCCGTTATTCGTCCTGCTTTCACATTGGGAGGAACCGGGGCCGGGTTATCTTTTAATAAAGACGAATATATCGCGGCCATTCAAAAAGGATTAGAAGCAAGTCCCATTCATGAGGTTTTGGTTGAGGAATCCGTTATTGGCTGGAAGGAATATGAATTAGAGGTGATGCGGGATTTAAAAGATAATGTGGTTATTGTTTGTCCTATTGAGAATATTGACCCAATGGGTGTTCATACAGGTGATAGCGTAACCGTTGCTCCTGCCCAGACATTGACCGACAAAGAATATCAAATAATGAGGAATTCGGCCATTACTATCATGCGTGAAATTGGTGTGGATACAGGAGGGTCCAATGTTCAATTTGCAGTTCATCCAGAAACAGGACTTATGGTAGTTATAGAAATGAATCCGCGTGTATCGCGGAGTTCTGCCCTCGCTTCTAAAGCAACCGGATTCCCTATTGCCAAGATTGCTGCAAAATTAGCCGTCGGTTATTCGTTAGACGAGATACCAAACGATATAACAAAAGAGACCCCTGCGTGCTTTGAACCCACAATTGACTATGTGGTTACCAAGATTCCTCGCTGGGCTTTTGAAAAATTCCCGGGTGCAAAACCAGAACTTACCGTTCAGATGAAGAGTGTTGGTGAAACGATGAGCATTGGACGAACATTTAAGGAATCGTTGCAGAAGGCTCTACGAGGACTTGAAATTGGTCGTTATGGATTTGGGGGTGATGGTAAAGCAAAATCTCTAACCAAAGAACCACAATCACAGGCGGAAAAAGATGCTCTTCTCAGGGCTTTACGAACTCCCTCTCCACATCGGTATCTCCATCTTGCAGAGGCCATTCGCTTAGGTGCTACCGCAAATGAATTACATGAAATAACGAAAATTGACCCGTGGTTTATACGGCAGATGGAAGAAATCGTTGAGGAAGAAAAAAGTCTTATTGAACTATCTGCTGAAGTAAATACTTATATAAACACAAAGAACCCCATCCCTTCACAAAAAGAGACCTTAACGAAAAGGATTAAAAGAGCGAAACAATATGGTTTTTCTGATTATCAATTAGCAAGGTACTGGAAATCCACAGAATGGGATGTGCGGAATTTAAGAAAGGGACTTGGAATAATTCCCACTTATCGACTTGTAGATACATGTGCGGGTGAATTTGAAGCTTATACCCCGTATTATTATTCAACTTATGAAGATGAGGACGAAGTAAGACTTTCGGATAAGCCACGAATTATTATTTTAGGAGGTGGACCCAACCGCATTGGTCAGGGAATAGAATTTGATTACTGCTGTGTGCATGCAGTTTTTGCCCTTCGAGAAGCAGGATATGAAACTATTATGGTTAACTGCAATCCCGAAACAGTTTCGACCGATTATGACACTTCCGATCGATTGTTCTTTGAGCCTGTAACTTTTGAAGATGTGATGAATATTATCGAACGGGTTCAACCGGAAGGGGTTATTGTTCAATTTGGCGGACAGACTCCGTTAAATATTGCTCAACAGTTAGAAAAGGCGGGTGCTCCGATTATTGGGACTTCTCCGTGGAATATTGCTCGTGCGGAAGACCGCAAACTCTTCAGAGAAGTGGTAGAAAAATTAAACCTTCTGCAACCGGAGAATGACACAGCCCGCTCTTTTGAGGAAGCATTACAGATTGCGGAAAGAATTGGTTATCCTGTAGTAGTGCGGCCTTCTTTTGTGTTAGGGGGTCGTGCTATGGAAATTGTATATGATACGGATGCCCTACAAAAATATATGGAATTTGCAGTGGAAGCATCACCGGAACATCCCATTCTAATTGATAAATTTTTAGAAGAGGCCATAGAAATTGATGTTGACGCAATTGGAGATGGAGAAAGTGTTATTATTGGTGGAGTTATGCAACACATTGAAGAAGCAGGGGTACATTCCGGAGATAGTGCTTGTATACTCCCCCCCTATGATTTACCGGAAGAAACCATAGAGACTCTCAAAGAGCAGACAAGAGCCCTGGCTAAAGAGCTGGATGTCCGTGGATTGATGAATGTCCAATACGCAGTAAAAGACAAAAAAGTATATCTTTTAGAGGTGAATCCAAGGGCTTCCCGCACCATTCCGTTTGTGAGCAAGGCGGTAGGTGTTCCATTAGCAAAACTCGCCGCATTGGTTATGACAGGAAGGAAATTAGCTGATATGGGACTTACAAAAGACCCTGAACCATCTTATATTTCTGCGAAAGAAGTTGTTCTTCCTTTTATCAAATTTCCAGGGGTCGATATAATTTTAGGCCCTGAAATGCGTAGCACTGGTGAAGTAATGGGTATAGACAAAAATATGGGGTTGGCTTATGCTAAAAGTCAAATAGCCGCAGGAAATAGTATCCCATTGCAAGGGACTATTTTTATCAGTCTCAATGACCACGACAAGAAAAATATAGGAACCATAGCCAAAGACTTACAAGAACTGGGTTTTAAGTTTATAGCGACAAAAGGGACTGCTTCTGTTCTTAGAACACAGGGAATTGATGTTGCGGAAGTGTTCAAGGTTGGAGAAGGGAGACCTAATGTACTGGATTGCATTATTAACGGATATATTAACTGGATTATTAATACCCCAAAGGGGAAGTTATCCAAAGATGATGAAGTTATTATCCGAAGGAAGGCTTTGGAAAATAATATTCCAACAATGACCACTCTGGCCGCAGCAAAGGCCGCTGTTCAGGCAATTCGTGAAATGAAAAAGGGAACTATGGACATCTTATCTTTACAAGAATATCACACCACTACGGACATAAAAATTAAAATCAAATAAAACATTTCGCCCGGACAAAAAAAACGGGCTTATTATTTTGAAGAAGCTTTTTTAAGAATTTGGGGAACCTCCTGAATGATTTTCTGGAGAATTTGTTTTCTGTGCTCTTCGGAAACTTTGTAATGTTGTTCCTGCTCCAATAGTTCTATAGTTCTCACAGCCACTTGATAAGCAAAATCTTCTACTTTCATAGATCTCTACTCCATAAAATAGTTGTAAAAAAACATTTAAATGATACAAACAAATGGAGATATTCTTATTGAAATTATAAAGGTATCGTTATAACAAACAAAACCTTTTTTATCTTAGGAAACATATTTCCCTTTATTATCTTAACTTTATATTTTAATTGTTATAGATTGTCTATATTGTAAAATATTTTTCACTCCCTCTAATAAATTTATTGTCATAAGAATTCATATTTATCTGTACTTTAATTAAAAAGATTAAAAAGGATTTTCTTTAAGTAACAATTGTTCTCTAATACAGAAAATTTGCATCGGTAATAAAAATTTAATAAAA
>CAKZKR010000060.1 GCA_937124615.1 uncultured bacterium | reverse complement strand
TTTTCTTTTTTTGAAAACCATTCATAATTACTCTCAATATTTATAGATAGCCTGTGTTCTTAATATTCTCTATGGCCTCTTCTGGAAGATCTACCTTCTTCTGTTCCCTCTCAGGGACAACAGGTTTCTTACGGACGAAGATATATGTATTCCCGTCTTTTGGCAAATCCGGAATGTTCTCCCAGTATAAATATTTCTCATCTAATACAAATTCGTATTCATTCAATTGTTCACTATTTCCATTCACCGATGATACTATAAATTTCTCTGAACTTCTGAATCCTATTCGTAATTCTTGTTTTATATCTTTCGGATAGATATACAAGGAATATGTATCCTCAATTTGAGGATAACTTATTGTTCCATACAGACAATTTATATTTTCTGCTTTTTTATACCAGAACATAATACTCTCAGGTATTACAGATACAAGATTTGTTCTAGGACATATTATTATTTCATCATGAGTCCAAGTCTTTTTCCCTTGAATTGTAATAATCCATCCCTCTCCATTATAAAATCTATGAGAATCCATTTCTGATAGGAATTGCTTCACAAGAATATTTTCCTTATCAACAAGATTTATTGTTTCCATCGGGTCTTGTTCCAAATTAAAAAAACTCAACTTGGATTCACGAAACGAACAAATTATTTTGTATTTCTCTGATATTAGGGCTTCTTCATTCTGAAATTGATTCTGGACAAAAATATTTCGGGGAGTTGTATCGCGTCCCTCAATAATCTCTATCAAGGAAATACCGTCCAAATTTACATGGTCAATATTCAGATAATCTAATATAGTTGGGACAACATCTTCTAAACTAACTATACTTTCTACGCACCTCCCTGCATACATATTATTAGGGAATTTAACCATCATCGGAATTCTGACTGTATGTTCATAAACATCTACATGTTCATACCTTCCGTGTTCTCCCAGTGCTTCTCCATGGTCAGAGATGATAATAATAATTGATCTATCATATAGACCTCGTCTTTTTAGAAAGGTAAAAAACTCCTCCAGAGCATAATCAACTTTGGCAACACAATCATCATACAAAGCATTAATATACAAATTTTCAAAAAAGTCTAATCTCCCTAATGTCGCCTGAAGATGATTGAAAAAATTCCTCGGGTTGAGTATACAATTTGGTGTTAATGGTTCAGGCGGTTCAAGCATATCACTAAAATAAAAAAACCGTGCATCATCGGAACTGTATATAATAGAAGGTGGAAACATCTTTGTATGAATATCATAATTATGCAAAAAAACGAGAATATTGTCATATTTCAATTGTGAAATTCTATCTTCTAACATTTGATGAGTTGAAAAAACATCTCGTAGATATTCCGGCGGATAGTAAAACTCATCCATTCCCCGTGTATACCCTCTGGACGGCAAAAACCAGGTGGTAGCCCCTACATATCCTAAAGAATAATATCCCAAATCTTTCAGGTACTCTCCCAATAACTTTACATGGTCATAGGCGGGAAGTTCTGCATTCACCCCATGATTTTTTGGAAATAAGCCCGTTAAAAGACTCATGTGAGCAACAGGGGTAAAAGTTCGGGTCGTATAGGCTCGTTCAAATAAGACCGATTCCTTTGCAAATTTATCCAGATTAGGACTCGTTGGTAAATTATAACCATAAGGTAATAAATGGTCAGCCCTCATTGTATCACAAGAAATAATAAACACAGGAGTGTATTTTTTAGCCTCATCACTGTCATTGTGAATTATTATGGGGTTACCCCACAATCCATATTCATTGGAAACATTTGTTGTATTTCTTACAGTAAAAATAATCTGAACTTCATTCTCGACAAACTTCGATAAATCTAATTCTACAAATCGCCATCCACGATCTTCTTCCATTAACGGAGACATCAAATATTGATATATATTCTCTTTCCCATCATGAGATAACACATCAACTAAGAACTCTACTTTACTATCATCCCATCCTAAATTATTTTGCTTCTGTAATAAAGCACCCATCATCGGTTCGTAGACACCCGTATGCAATATTAATCGGTCCCCTTTCTGAATCTTTGTATTAAATATCCATACCTTTTCAGGAATACTAACCATACATACTCCATTAATCATAAACTTTCCCAATTCCGAAGGTAGATGACGCACAAATTCTACCTTTTTGAGTTGAACTTCACTATCAACCCCAGCCTCATGGCTAACTTCTATAATCAGCTTGTTTACCTTATCAATTATTGGATTAATCTTATCCAAATACTTAATTTCAAATGTATACTCATGAAACTTGCCATCACTAATTAATGGAAGATT